>DATLLN010000121.1:0-9116 GCA_035537835.1 Gaiellales bacterium | reverse complement strand
TGCTGGTGATGGATCCCGACCCGGCGGTGCGCGCGAACCGGCTGAAGCTCGTGTTCAACGTGGCCGCGGCGCTTCGATCGGTCGGCGACCTGGATCGTCTTCCCGGATGACCGTCCGCCACAGCGCGTACCCGCCGGCCGTCGCCCAGGCGACGCCCAAGCACAGGTAGAACAGCTCCACCGAGGGGTTCATCGAGCCCGGCGGTCCGCTGCGGGTGGTCGTGATGCCCGCGGCAGCCAGGATCACACACGATGCGATCCACAGCACCACAGTCGGCCGCACCGCCTGCTCAGGCGTGCGCGCGACCCGGTGGACCAGCCAGCCGAGGCCGCTGCCCACCAGCAGGCCGGGAATCGCAAGGAACGTCAGTGCCACGATCAGCGACGCAACCGCGACGACGATTTCAACGACAGTCGCCATGACCCGACACCTGGTATCGGCAGCCTGCGCCGATTCGTTGAACTTCTGCGGCATGTGAGCACTGGTTTCATCGCGTGCAGGCGGCATGCTGGTGTGATGGCTCGGGCTGCGACGCTCTACAAGGCGCGAGGGATGGCGACCAAGGGGGAGCCCTGCGCGATCTGCGCCGACCGCTCGCGGGGCAGGACTCGGGCCGTCGCCCTGGGCTTCGGGGTCAGCGTGTGGCTCTGCGCCGATCACGCGTCCGACGAGTTCCAGCAGGCGCGCGGAGGCCGTGACTTCGTGCTGACGCTGCAGCGCCTGTGGTCTGCGCACGGCTGCCTGACGAAGCGACGGAGCGCCGCCCTGACCGCCCACCTGGCGACGCTCCGCGGCGGCACGCCTCCGCAGCGCCCCGGGTCGTACTCCTGGCCGTCGGTGCGAGAGGAGGCCGAGGCCCGCTTCCGCGCCGGCGAGGATCCGAGCGTCGTGATCGCGGAGCTCCGGTCGAGGCATGCGGACGGCGTCGCGCGGCCACTGAGCGTCCGGACGATGCAGCGCTGGTACCACGAGCGCCGCTGGCTGACCAAAGCGGCGGCCGAGCGGAGCGTGACGATCGTGGACGGCGTGCCGGTGGAGCGGCTCGCCGGGCGCGGCGGGGAGACCGCGGGCGGCAAGCGGCCTCGTGAGGGTTCGCAGGGGGATATGCCAATTGGCGCATCGAGCAACCGCCAATTGACATACACCCCCAAACCACCCAATACGGCCGAGCGGTACCGGGCGCCGCCACCAGGCTCCTGATCGGCTCGCGAACTCGGAGGCCACGGAGCGCGTGTCGGCGCCGCCACCACCCGATGGGTGGCGGCGCCGACCCCCCGGGCGCATCAAGCGCGAGCCGCGTCGCCGCCATGGACGCGCGTGCTCACAGCTGGTTGAAGCTGAGCACGAACGCTACGTGTGCGGACGGCCCCGACGGCGAGCACCATGCCGACGGTGGACAGGCCCGTATCGCTCTTGTCGATCAGAGCTGCGAGGCAAGCTCGGCGAACGCGTGCCACTCGCGGTAGTCGGCGTCCGCGCGCTCAACGTTGCGCGGCTCGACGACGCGGCCGCCGCCGGCCAGCTCCGCCAGCTGATCGAGATCGAGCAGGCCGGCGCCGACGCCGGCCATCGCGGCTGCCCCGAGCGCCGTCGCCTCGGCCACTGGCGCGATCTCGACAGGGACGCCGAGCACGTCAGCCTGCCGCTGCACCAGGTACGCGTTCGCCGTCAGGCCGCCGTCGACCCGCAGGGACGGCGGCTTCGCGGGCAGCGCCTCGACGATGTCCCGCACCCGGAACGCCAGCGAGTCGAGCGCTGCCCGCACCATGTGCGCCCGCGTCGTGCCCGACGTGATCCCGGCGAACGCCGCGCGGGCGTCCGACCGCCACCACGGGGCGCCGAGCCCGGCCAGCGCCGGCAGGAACCGCACGCCGCCCGCGTCGGGCACCGACTCGGCCAATGCGGCGGTCTCGGCGGGCGTCTGGATGATCCCGATGCCGTCCCGCAGCCAGGCGATCACGGTGCCTGCGGAGAAGACGCCGCCGTCGATCGCGTAGGTCGTCCGCCCGGCGAGCGTCCAGGCGACGATCGGCAGCACGCCCTCCAGCCCGGACGGCGCCCGCTCGCCCGCGTTCTGCAACAGGAAGATGCCGGTGCCGTACGTCGCCTTGGCCATGCCCTCGGCCAGGCAGCCGTGGCCGGCGAGCGACGCGGTCTGGTCGACCAGCAGCCCGTGCAACGGCTGTCCGGCGAGATCTCCGAAGCCGCCCGCGGAGTCCCCGATCGGCGGCAGCCACGCCTCGTCGACGCCGTGCAGGCGAAGCAGATCGGGATCCCACGACCCGGGCCGGCGGAGCGCCTGCAACTGCGTCCGGCCGGCCGTCGACGGCTCGGTGCGGGCGCCGCCGCCCAGCCGGGCGGACAGGTACGCGTCCAGCGTGCCGGCGCGCAGGCGGCCCTCGTCGGCGGCGGTCGCGACCTGCAGGACGTTCTCGACCAGCCAGCGGATCTTGGTCGCGGAGAAGTAGGGATCGAGCGGCAGCCCGGAGATGCGCTCGACCTCCGCGCCGCCGCCGGACGCCGCCAGCCGGTCGACGATCGGCTGCGAGCGGCGGCAGCCCCAGACGACCGCCGGGGCGAGCGGCTCCAGACTCTCGGCGTCCCATGCGACGACGGTCTCGCCCTCGTTGTCCAGCCCGACGGCGGCGATCCGGTCGGCGCCGACGGCCGTGACCACCTCGCCCAGCGACTCCTCGACCGTGCGCACCGTCTCGCCCGCGTCCTTCTCGATCCATCCCGGCTGCGGGTGGCTGACCTCCGCCGGCCTGTAGGCGTCGGCCAGCGGCCGCAGCCGCAGGTCGAACGCGACGCTGCGCGTGCCGCTCGTGCCCTGGTCGATTCCGATCAGGACGTCGCGGCTCACCGCCGGCTCGCCAGGAACAGCGCAGAGGCGCCGACCACGGCGGCGGCGATCAGCGGCCCGCGCAGCGCCCTTGCCAGCATCGGCACGTCGCCCGGGCCGATCTCGATGTGCGACGCCCAGGCGCCCAGCTCCCCGTCGACCACGATCCCCGCGCCACCGCGGTGGACGCCGGTGACCGTGAACGGCAGGTCGCCGATCGGCGAACGAACTCTCATCTCGTCCCTCCCTGTCGGATCAGCTCCATTGCTTGCACCGCCGCGTGGCGTCCGGCTGCCTCGGCCCCCGCCACCGACGCCGGGTCGTCCAGCGGCTGCGCGTAGATCACCCGCTCGCCGTCGAGCACTGCGCCGTCGACGTTGCGGTTGGGCGCGAGGCCGTGCGCCAGCACCAGCCCGTCGCATTCGACGCCGGTGCGGCCGTCGTCCAGCTCGACGTGATCGACGCGAAGCCGCCCACGCACCGCCGTGACCCGGTCGCCCTCGCGTACCCGGGCGCCGGCGGGCATCTCGCGCAGCAGGCCGTACGGCGCCATCACCGTCACCTGGGCGCCCGCGTGCAGCAGCTCGACCGAGGCCCGGTGCGCCCAATCGCCGCCGCCGTAGACGATCACGCGCCGGCCGACGGGCAGCCCGTTCTCGGCGAGGTGGCAGGCGGCCGTGGCGGGCAGCACGCCGGCCGGCCGGTCGCCCGCGATGCCCAGCTGCGCGCGGCCCTGCGGCCGCGCGCCGCCCGCGATCACCAGCGCGGCGGCCGCGATCCGCTCGATGCCGCTCGGCCCGATCACCCACAGTGAGCCTCCGTCCCAGCGGGTGGCCGTCGTGCCGAGCAGGAACCGTGCGCGGCAGGCGCCGGTCAGCCGCCGGGTGTCGGGATCGTCCCAGCCGTTGACGCCGCCCGTGACGGGGATCCGGTCGACGACCACCGCGTCCTCGAGCGCCTCCGCGCACGCCAGCCCGGTGATCCCCGCGCCGACGATCGCGACCGTCTCAGACACCGAGCGTCGCCTCCGGCTCGGAGACGGGGATCCGCCCGGGCGCGTCCCCCGTGTGCAGCGAGTGCATGAACGAGCATCCGGACAGGCACAGCGCGCCCTGGCAGCGGCCGCCCATCGCCCTCGTCCGCTTGCGCAGCCCCTCCAGCGACCGCGGCGGCAGCGCGGCCCCGTAGGCGGCGGCGATCTCGGCAGCGGTCACCTGCTCGCACGCGCAGATCACCTGGCCGTAGCGGGAGTCGAGGTCGAGCAGCATCTCGGGGCTGTCGTTCCACAGCAGGCGCGGCAGCGGCTCCAGCTCGCGGACGGCATCCGGGCGGTCCTCGCCGGCCTTGGGGACGAGCTCGGCTACCAGCGAGCGCACGAGCTCGGCCATCGCCGGCGATGACGAGACGCCGGTCGAGCGGATGCCCGCCGCGAGCACCAGGTTCTCGACGGTCGAGTCGCGGCCGACCCGGTAGACAGGATCGGATGCCGGCCGGTTGGCGGCGAACGTCTTGATGGCGTGCTCGCGGCGAAGGCTGGGCACCAGTGCGTTGGCGGCCTCGAACACGTGCTCGAGCGTGGGGGAGTCGACGCCGCGGTCGGCCCGGTCCTCGCGGTCCTCGGCCGTCGGGCCGAGCAGCAGCGATCGGTTGGTCGTCCGCACGGCGTAGATGCCGCGCGTATGCGGCGTGGGCACGCCGCCGACCACCTTGGCGAACCTGCCGCCGATCTCGCGGTCGAGCAGCCAGTACTGGCCCTTGCGCGGCCAGGTGGCGAACTCGTCCCCGCCGGCCAGGGCCGAGAGCGTATCCGCGCCCAGGCCGGCGGCGTTGACGACGCAGCGCGCAGTGATCAGGGCGTCCGGCGTCCGTACGGCGAGGATCCGGCCGCCCTCGCTGCGCACGCCGACGACCGGCGACGAGCGGCGCACCTCGACCCCGTTGCGGCACGCCAGCTCGGCGTAGCCGATGGTCAGCCGGATCGAGTCGACGATGCCGTCGTCGGGAAAGTGCAGCGCGGCGCGAGCGTCCGCGCTCAGCAGCGGCTCCAGCCCGCGCGCCGCCTCGCCGCTGACGATCTCGGCCCGCGCGCCCGCAGCGTGCGCCTCGTCCAGCAGCTCCGGCAGCCGTTGCTCCTGCTCCTCGGTGAGCGCCACGGCCAGCGTGCCGATCCGGTGGAAGGGCGTGTCCAGCGTGGCGCACAGCTGCTCCCACCTCGGACTCGAACGCGTGACCAGGTCGCACTCCAGCGTGCCTGCCGCGCAGTCCGCCCCGCTGGTTGCGATGCCCGTGTTGCCCTTGGAGGCGCCCTCGCAGACGTCGTGCGCCGCCTCGAGCAGCATGACCGATGCCTGGGAGAACGACAGCTCGCGCGCGATCGCGCAGCCGACCACTCCGCCTCCAACGATCGCCACGTCGACGCCGGTCACGGGGCAAGCCTACCCCTGGCATGGTTTACCATCTGGCCGGTGTCCGACACCCTCGAGATCCACATAGTCTCCGACTCGACCGGTGACACCGCAGCGAGGGTGGCGCGGGCGGCGCAGAGTCAGTTCGAGGACTTCGAGACCGCGCTGATTCGCCACGCCCGCGTGAAGTCGCGCGAGCAGCTGGAGAAGGCGCTGGAGGCGGCGGCCGGCCGACGGGCCACCGTCTTCTACACGCTGGTCGATCCCGGGCTCCGCGAGTCGATGGCCGAGCTGTCGCGCCAGCACCGGCTGGTCGCGCTGGACGTGCTCGGCCCGGCGCTGAACGCCGTGACCACGGCGTCGGGCATGCAGGCGATCCACGAGCCGGGGCGCCATGCACCGCTGGACGCGCAGTACTTCCGGCGGATCGCCGCCATCGAGTTCGCCGTCAAGCACGACGACGGCCGCGGCGCCGACGACCTGAACAACGCCGACATCATCCTGGTCGGCGTGTCCCGCACGTCCAAGACGCCCACGTCCATGCATCTCGGGTACATGGGCTACATGTCCGCCAACATCCCGATCGTTCGCGGCGTCGACCCGCCGGCCGCGCTGTTCGGGGTCGAGCCGTGGAAGATCGTCGGACTGACGATCGAGGCCGAGCGGCTGGCCGAGATCCGCCGCCGCCGGGTGCGGGCGATCGCCGCCGGCTCCGGCGCGCGCTACGCCGACCTGTCGGAGATCTACGAGGAGCTGGAGGCGACCGAGAAGCTGCACAAGCGGCTCGGCTGCCCGGTGATCGACGTCTCGCGGCTAGCGATCGAGGAGTGCGCCTCGCGTTGCGCCGAGCTGGTCGAAGAGCGCCGCAGGGCGTTCCGGGAGGCCGGCGCACACTGAGCACCCGCTGGGTCTACGACTTCTCCGACGGCACCGCCGACATGCGGCCGCTGCTGGGCGGGAAGGGCGCCAACCTGGCCGAGATGACCCGCATCGGCCTGCCGGTGCCGGACGGGTTCACGATCACCACCGAGGCCTGCGTCGCGTATCTCCGCGAGAACGGACGCCCGGCAGGGCTCGACGAGCAGGTCGCTGGGCACCTGGCCACGCTCGAGGAACGCTCGGGCAAGCGGCTCGGCGACCGCAGCGACCCGCTGCTGGTGTCGGTGCGGTCGGGCGCGGTGATCTCGATGCCGGGCATGATGGACACGATCCTCAACCTGGGAATGAACGACGAGTCGGTGCTCGGGCTGGCCGAGGCGGGCGGCGGCGAGCGGTTCGCGTACGACTCCTACCGGCGCTTCATCCAGATGTTCGGGGACGTGGTCGCCGGGGTCGATGCGCACCTGTTCGAGAACGCCCTGCAGCGGCTGAAGCTGGCCAGCGGCGCGGCCGCGGACGTCGATCTCGACGCCGGGCAGCTGGAGCAGCTGGTGGGCGAGTTCCGCGCGATCTACGAGGCGGAGACCGGCGAGCCGTTCCCGCAGGATCCGCACGTGCAGCTCTCGCGGTCGATCGAGGCCGTCTTCCAGTCGTGGAACACGCCGCGCGCCCGCACCTACCGTCGCGAGTACCACATCGCCGACGACCTGGGCACCGCGGTCAACGTGGTGCAGATGGTGTTCGGCAACATGGGCGACGACTCGGCGACCGGCGTCGCCTTCACGCGGAACCCGTCGACCGGTGAGCCCGAGCTGTACGGCGAGTACCTGCGAAACGCCCAGGGCGAGGACGTGGTCGCCGGCATCCGCACGCCCCAGCCGCTGGCCGAGATGGAGTCCGAGATGCCGCAGAGCTTCCGGCAGCTGGCCGACACCATGCAGCTGCTGGAGCGGCACTACCGGGAGATGCAGGACATCGAGTTCACCATCGAGCGGGGCACGCTGTACCTGTTGCAGACCCGCACCGGCAAGCGCACCGCGGCCGCGGCGCTGAAGGTGGCTCGCGACCTGGTGGACGAGGGGCTGATCTCGCGCGATGAGGCGCTGGAGCGGATCGATCCAGACCAGCTCGACCAGCTGCTGCACCCGACCATCGACCCGTCCGCGGAGCGCGACGTGATCGCCCACGGCCTCAACGCGTCGCCGGGCGCGGCGGTCGGCGCGGTCGTCTTTGACGCCGACACGGCGGAGGCGCGCGGCAAGGACGGGCAGGACGTGATCCTGGTGCGTGTGGAGACGACGCCCGACGACATCCACGGCGTCGTTGCCGCGCAGGGCGTGCTGACCGCTCGCGGCGGTATGACCTCGCACGCGGCGGTGGTCGCACGCGGGCTGGGCAAGCCGTGCGTGGCGGGCGCGGAGGAGATCGACGTCGACGCCGACGCCCGGCTGTTCCGCGTGGCCGGCGTCGAGGTGCGTGAGGAGGACGTGATCACGATCGACGGCGGGCGCGGCGAGGTGATGCGCGGCGCGATGCCGCTGGTGCCGCCGCAGGTCAACGAGGACTTCCGCACGATCACCGCCTGGGCGGACGAGGTGCGGCGGCTGCGCGTGCGCGCCAACGCCGATACGCCGGCCGACGCGGCCAAGGCGCGCGAGCTCGGCGCCGAGGGCATCGGCCTCTGCCGCACCGAGCACATGTTCTTCGGCGATGAGCGGCTGCCGGTGGTGCAGCGCATGATCCTGGCGTCCGACGAGGACAGCCGGCGGGCGGCGCTGGACGAGCTGCTCCCCTTCCAGCAGAGCGACTTCGAGGGGATCCTGGAGGCGATGGCCGGACTGCCGGTGACGATCCGCCTGCTCGATCCGCCGCTGCACGAGTTCCTGCCCGACCGCGACGACCTGGTGGACGAGCTCGCCCGGCTGCGCGCATCGGGTGGCGACGACGGCGAGGTGGCGCGGCTGGAGCGCGTCAAGGCCCGCGTCGAGGCGCTGCACGAGCAGAACCCGATGCTCGGCACCCGCGGCTGCCGGCTGGGGCTGCAGCATCCGGAGATCTACGAGATGCAGGTGCGCGCCATCGTCCGCGCCGCTCGGGCCGTGCAGGGCGCCAAGGTCGAGATCATGCACCCGCTGGTCGGCTTCGCCGAGGAGCTGCGGCGCCTGCGGGGGATGACCGAGGCGATCATCGAGGACGAGGGCGGCGACATCGACGTCACGATCGGGACGATGATCGAGGTCCCGCGCGCGGCGCTGACGGCGGACGAGATCGCCGCCCAGGCGGACTTCTTCTCGTTTGGCACCAACGACCTCACCCAGACAACGCTGGCGTTCTCACGGGACGACGCGGAGCGCGGCTTCCTGATCCACTACCTGGAGGACGGGGTGCTGCAGCGCAACCCGTTCGAGACGCTCGACCAGAACGGCGTCGGCCGGCTGATCGAGATCGCGACCGCCCGCGGCCGCGAGGCCAAGCCCGGCCTCAAGCTGGGGATCTGCGGCGAGCACGGCGGCGATCCGGAGTCGGTCGCGTTCTGCCACCGCACGGGGCTGGACTACGTCTCCTGCTCGCCGTTCCGCGTGCCGATCGCGCGGCTTGCCGCCGCACAGGCGGCGCTGGCTGGGGCAGACTCCGCCGGCTGATGGGCTCCGTCGACGTCGCATTCACGCCCGGCGATCCGGACGACTGCACCGTGGCCGTGGTGATCGACGTGCTGCGGGCGACGACCACGATCACCCGCGCGCTGGAGAGCGGGTACCGCCAGGTGCTGGCCTGCGGCGACCTCGACGAGGCCCGCGAGCTGGCCGCGAAGGTCGCCGGCAGCGTCGTGCTCGCGGGCGAGCGCCAGTGCGTCAAGCCCGAGGGATTCGACCTGGGCAACTCGCCGGTGGAGTTCGAGGGCGAGCCGCGGGCGGAGACAATCGTTCTGACGACCACCAACGGCACCCGCGCCATCGTCACCGCTGCCGGCCACGCCGAGGTCGTCGTCA
>DATLLN010000120.1:0-2108 GCA_035537835.1 Gaiellales bacterium | reverse complement strand
GCACGATGTCGGAACCGCCGCCCACGGCGATCGCGGCGCCGTCAGCCGCGATCGCCGAGGCGCCACCCGGCGCGATCAGCCGGGTGCCGCCGGTGGAACGGTTCCACAGGAACACGTCGCGCACGCCGTCCGAGTCGCCGGCGACGAGGTTCGACGCCGACGAGGCGAACGTGACGAAGCTGCCGTCTGCCGAGATCGAGCTGGGCACGTCGCCGCTGGCCGCGTTGCCGTCGGTGATCCGGTCGGTGGCGCCGGTGGCGAGGTCGCGGACGAACACGTCGGCGACGCCGTTGACGTCGCCCGCAACAAGATTTGTCGCGCTCGACGTGAAGACGACGTACCGGCCGTCGGCGGAGATCATCGCGTTCGACGACGCGCCGTCGCCCTGCACCTCGGAGGAGGAGACGCTCACCCTGCGGGTGGCGCCGGAGCCGAGGTTGCGCAGGAAGACGTCCTTGACGCCGTTGGTGTCACCGGCGACCAGCGAGCCCGACGCCGAGACGAACACTGCTTTGCTGCCGTCGGCCGACAGCGACAGCGTCGTCTGCGGAGACAGCTCGTTGGCCGACGCGCCGGTCGTCGTGACGCTCAGCAGGTCGGGGCCGCTCGCCGCCGACGCACCGCCGGCCAGCGCGACGGACGCGACAAGCGCACCCGCCATCAGCGACCGTCCCAGAAGAGCCTTCACACCTGACCTCCCCCACCAGTCGCGCAGCGGACTCTGCCGCCGCGCACATCAGAGCCTGGACACAGCGTTGCCATAGCCGACGCCGTCGCGCACCACCCGTTCGGGTCGGTGCGGGGCACCGTCAGGGGGATCTTTTGAGCTGCACGGTCTGCGCAGAGGCGAGCAGCCGGGACGCCTGCTCGGCGGCGACCACGTTGCCCTTCTGGTCGGCAACGCGGACCGCCTCGGCCAGGGTGAAAGCGCGCTCGTCGGACTCGCCCACCATCCACAGCACCTCGGCACGGCTCATCAGCAGGTGCCAGCGAAGGTGGAGGAAGTCCGAGGCGGCCGCGATATCGGTGGCCTCCGCCGCCAGACGCATCGCCGTGCGACGATCGCGGCGGCGTGCCAGCACCCTTGGCCCGCGCACTGCGCCACGCCGCCTGCGAGTAGACGTCCTCGGCGCCGGCCGACCGCTCGCTCTCGCGGGTCAGGAGATCGGCGGCACGGCCGCCGACGGCGACGATCGCGGGCCTGGTCGGCGCGCAGTACTACTGGGTGCTCCACTACCACCCGGTCGCCGTGCTCGGCTACATCGCGCTGCTCGAGGGGTATCCGCCGTCGCCCGGGATGCTCGAGGAGCTGTCCGCCGGCTCGGGGTATCCACCGGAGGCGTTCCGGACGCTGCGGCTGCACGCCGAGCTCGATCCCGGCCACGGAGCCGAGCTCGACCGGATGCTCGACGGCCTCGCGCTGACCCAGCCCCAGACCACGGTGATCGGCGTCGCAGCGATCGCCAGCGCGCACGGGTTCGCGCCGGTGATCGCCGACATCGTGGACTGACCGCCGCCCGGTGCATCCTGCACACGCCCGGGC
This sequence comes from Gaiellales bacterium, assembly GCA_035537835.1. Classification (GTDB taxonomy): domain Bacteria; phylum Actinomycetota; class Thermoleophilia; order Gaiellales; family JAICJC01; genus DATLLN01. The sequence continues at coordinate 565 of DATLLN010000120.1, read as the reverse complement.
GGCCGAGCGCACGCAGTTCGACGTAGCAGCGGCGGTGGAAAGGGCGTAGCGTGGTGCGCGCAACGGTCCAGTCCGAGGGGGTTACCACCATGTGCGGGATTGCCGGTTTCCTGGCAAAGAGCAACGACGTCGACGTCGCCGCCGGCCTGACCGCTATGCTCGATGCGCTGCGCGGGCGCGGCCCCGACTCGACCGGCGTGTCGCTGTACGGTGCCCCCCACCCGGGCAACGCGCTGGCGTCGGTGTGGTGCGGCGAGGCCCGGTCGGCCGATCCGGTGGACGAGGTGCTGGCGGCCATGCGAGCCCACGGCGAGGTGCTCTCGGCGGACGAGCGGTCCGGCTACCTGCGCGTCGCACTGCAGCTGCCCGACCTCGAGCCGAACACGCTGGGCCTGGTGGCGGACTCCGTCGAGGACGCGGCGCCGGGCGTCCGCGTGTTCTCGATGGGCCGCTCGCTCGAGCTGGTCAAGCACACGTCGGCGGCGCCGGTGCTGGCCGAGACGTTCGGGCTGCTCGGCAAGCCGTACACCCACGCGATCGGCCACGCCCGGATGGCGACCGAGTC
>DATLLN010000119.1:0-4017 GCA_035537835.1 Gaiellales bacterium | reverse complement strand
CTACCCCACAATCACCCACATTGCAATCACGATGGTCCACGCCGCGACCGCGCCCCGCCCGGCAGCCGCCTGAATCCGGCCGCTCGGACGGGGCGCGGTCGCGGCGTGGACCATCGTGATTGCAATGTGGGTGATTGTGGGGTAGAGTGGGGCAAAATGGGAGAGAGACCCCGTGTTGCTCGGCGAGTACGTCCAGAAGCTTGATGCCAAGAACCGCCTCACCCTGCCCGCGAAGTTCCGTCCACACTTCGCGGACGGCGTGGTGGTCACGAAGGGCCTGGACGGCTGCCTCCTGGCGTTCAATCGCGACGGCTGGGAACAGTTCGCCGAATCACGGCTGGGACGGCTCGATCCGTTCAGCCGGGAGGGCCGGGTCGTGAGCCGCCACCTCTACGGTGGGGCGACCGAGGCCGAGCTCGACGGCCAGGGACGCGTGATGATCCCGCAGCCGCTGCTCCGGCACGGGGGGCTCTCGAAGGAGATCGTTGTCGCCGGCCTGCGCGACTTTCTCGAGATCTGGGATCTCGGTGCATGGCGGCGTCAGGAGGCCGAGTCGGAGGGGAGCGTGGAGGATGTTGCCGAACGTCTCTCACAGCAATAGTTCAGCCATGGCGCATGTCCCGGTGCTTGCCGCGGAGGTCTCGCAGCTCCTCGAGCTGCGGCCCGGCCATACGGTGATCGACTGCACCTTCGGCGCGGGCGGTCACGCCGCCCTGCTGGAGCCGCAGCTGGGCCCCGACGGGACGTACGTCGCGATCGACCGCGACCCCGACGCCAAGCACTACTTCGACGCGTTCGCCGCGAAGGCGACGGCGCGGACGCGGTTCGTCCGCGGCAACTTCGCGCTGGCGCTGCGCAACCTGGCGGCGACAGGCACGCAGGCCGACGCGGTGCTGATGGACCTCGGCATCTCCTCGATGCAGGTCGACCAGCCGGAGCGCGGGTTCTCGTACGCCGCCGATGCGCCGCTCGACATGCGGATGGATCCCGCGTCCGAGCTGACCGCCGCCGAGGTGGTCAACGAGTGGGACGAGCGGGAGATCGCCCAGGTGCTGGCGCAGTACGGCGAGGAGCGGTTCGCGCGGCAGATCGCCCGGTCAATCGTCCGCCGCAGGGCGACGGAGCCGTTCGAGCGCACGGGCGACCTGGTCGACGTGATCAAGTCGGCGATCCCGACGCCCAGCCGCTTCGGCCAGGGCCACCCGGCCAAGCGCTCGTTCCAGGCGCTGCGAATCGCCGTGAACGACGAGCTGGACTCGCTGCGCGAGGGGCTCGACAGCGCGCTCGAGGCGCTCCGGCCGGGCGGCCGGATGGCCGTCATCTCCTTCCACTCGCTGGAGGACCGGATCGTCAAGCGGTTCATCCGCGACGGCGCCCGCGGCTGCACCTGCCCGCCGGAGTTCCCGATCTGCGTGTGCGGTCACGAGCCGGTGCTGCGCTCGCTGACCGGCCGGGCGGTCGTGCCGACGGTCGACGAGCGCGGCGAGAACCCGCGCTCGGCATCGGCCAAGCTGCGAGCGGCCGAGAGGGCCGGCGGCGAGTGAGCGTCGCCGCCCCGGCGCCGCGCACCGCCCGTCCGCGGGGCGCAGCGTCCCGGCCGCAGCGTGCCCGCGAGTCCGGGAGGCGCACGCGGTCGCGGCTGAGCCCGGCGTTCCTCTGGATCATCGTGCTGGCGATTCTGTTCGCCGGCATCGTTGCGCTCAACGTCGGCGCGCTGCGGGGCACCATCGCGGCCAGCAAGCTGGAGGCCGAGACGGCGGCCATCAAGCAGCAGAACGCCGATCTGGCGTCCCAGGTCGCCGGCATGTCCGGCTACTTCAGGATCGCGTCGGAGGCGAAACGCCTGGGGATGGTGCCGTCGTCGCCCGGCCGCAAGGCGTTCATCCAGTTCACGCCGGGGACGGCGTCGCACCACCACCGCCACGCGCCGGCCGCCGATCAGCCTGAGAAGCCGCCGGCGGGCACGTCGGTGCACCACTCGCCCGCGCGCCCGTGAACCACCTGCCCAACAGCCGCCTGCGCCTGATCATGATCCTGTCGGTGGTCGGCTTCGCGCTGGTCATCGGGCGGGCGATCAAGATCCAGACGATCGACGCCCGCGAGCTCGTCCGCCGGGCCGACGCGCAGCAGCGCCACGTGTACGACATCCCCGTGCCGCGGGGCACGATCACCGACCGCAACGGCAACCAGCTGGCGCAGCAGGTGACGTGGAAGACGCTGATGGCGTACCCGAAGCAGGTGGTCGACGCCAACGTCACCGCGGCCTACATCGCCGACCGGCTCGGCATCAAGGGCAGGAAGGACCGGCGCGCCGAGATCGCTCGGCTGCGCGGGCTGCTGGAATCCGACGCATACCAGGTGCAGCTGGTGCGCCAGCTCGACCCGGCGACCGTCGACGACATCCTGTCGGCGCACCCGCCCGGCCTGTTCGCCGTGCCCGAGGCGCACCGCGTCTACCCGTTCCGCAACCTCGCCGCGCAACTGCTCGGCTACACCGACATCGACCTCCACGGCCGGCCCAACGGCTCAGGGCTGGAATACAGCCTCAACCCGTGGCTGGCCGGCAAGCCGGGCCGGGAGCTGGAGGTCAACGCGCCGGACGGGCAGCCGCTGGAGAAGCTGCAGCTGGCACATCCGCAGGATGGCCGCAACGTGCAGCTGACGATCGACCAGGTCGTCCAGGCGAAGGTGCAGGGCGTCCTCGAGGACACCGTCAGACGGTGGAAGGCGAAGTCGGCCACGGCCATCGTGCTCGATCCGCGCACCGGCGAGGTGCTCGCGATGGGCACGGCGCCGTCCTACGACAACAACAAGGTGCACGACCTGTCGCCCTGGCAGCTGCACCAGCTGACGCGCAACCGGGCCGTGCAGGACATGTACGAGCCGGGGTCGACGTTCAAGGTCGTGACCTTCGCGGCGGCGTTGTCCGCGGGGATCATCTACCCGCAGATGAAGTTCCGGCTGCCGTACGAGATCCAGGTCGCCGACCGCAAGATCCACGACGACGCGTACCGCGGACCGCTCACGCTGACGGCGTCGCGGATCCTCCAGCAGTCGTCGAACGTCGGCACCGTCGAGATCGCCCGCCAGGTCGGGCCGCATCTGTTGTCCAAGTGGATCGCGAAGTTCGGGTTCGGCAAGCCGACCGCGCTGGGCCTCTATCAGGAGCAGGCCGGCTCGGTGCTGCCGGTCGACGACTGGTACGGCTCGTCGATCGGCAACATCCCGATCGGCCAGGGCATCAGCGTCACGCCGATGCAGATGGCCGCGTTGTACAGCACGATCGCCAACGACGGTGTGCTGATCGAGCCGCATGTAATCAAGCAGATGCAGGGCCGCGCGCCGGTCAAGCCGACCGAGAAGCGGATCATCTCGACCAAGGTCGACCACCAGATGGTGAACATGTTGAAGGGCGTGCTCGACCCGGCGGCCGGCGGCACCGGCGTCCGGGCGCAGATCCCCGGCTACACGGTGGCCGGCAAGACGGGCACGGCGCAGAAGCCGATCCCTGGCGGCTACTCGACCACCAACTACGTGGCGTCCTTCGTCGGGTTCTTCCCGGCCGACGATCCGCAGGTCGAGGTGATGGACGTCGTCGATTCCCCGCGGGGCAACATCTTCGGCGGCGTGGTCGCAGCGCCGGCATTCCAGCAGATCGGCAGCTTCCTTGCGCAGACGCTGTCGATCAAGCCCGACAAGCCCCGGTAGCCTTAAAGGATTCATGGAGCTGGCGACGCTGATCGATGCCGTGCGCCCGCTGCGGGTCGTCGGCCCACCCGAAGGCGACATCACCGCGGTGACCTACGACGCGCGATCCGCGGTGCCGGGCGCGCTCCACGTCTGCGTCCCCGGACAGCGGGCCGACGGCCACGACTTCGCGCCGGCGGCCGTCGAGCACGGCGCCGTCGCGCTGATCGTCGAGCGTGTGCTTGACCTGCCGGTCACGCAGCTCGTGGTCGGGTCGTCGCGGCAGGCGATGGCGGCCGCGGCCGACGCCTTCTACGGCCGGCCCAGCGA
>DATLLN010000118.1:0-41540 GCA_035537835.1 Gaiellales bacterium | reverse complement strand
GACCCGGCTGTACCTGCCGTCGATGGTCGAGCGCGGATCCGGCCGGGTCATGAACCTGGCTTCGATGGCCGCCTTCCAGCCGGGGCCGAACATGGCCGCGTATTACGCGACCAAGGCGTACGTGCTCAGCCTGTCCGAGGGCCTGCGCCAGGAGCTGCGGGGCACGGGCGTCAGCGTCACCACGCTGGCGCCGGGGCCGGTGCGCACCGGCTTCCAGCATCGCGCCGGGGTGGGCGAGTCGCGCCTGTTCACCCGCAGCATCACCGACGTCGAGCAGGTCGCCGAGGAGGGCTTCCGCGGCATGATGACCGGCAAGGGCCTGGTCGTGCCGGGCACCCTCAACCGCCTGGGCAGCGTCGGCGTGCGCCTCATCCCGCGCTCGACCGCCGCGCGCCTCGCCCAGTTCGCGCATCGCGATTAGCCCCCGGCTCCGCGGCGAGGATCAGCCGCTCGCCCATGGCGGCCACGATTCGCTCCAGCGTGTCGACGCTCGGCGACACCAGCCCCCGCTCGATTCGCGAGATCGCCGCCTGCCGCGTCCCCGCCAGCTCGGCCAGCTCTCGCTGCGACATCGTCCGCCGCAGCCGCAGCTCTCGCACCAGATTGCCGGCCTCCGACATCGCGCGCTCCACGATATCGGATCGGATATGAAGTGGCACACGATGCATCCGCCAATTGGCGGACGCACCATCCGCCAATTGGCAGGATCCCACGCATGACGGGGAGCCGAACCTTCGCGAGCCCGCGCACGGCTGTGGGGACGGCGTTCTTCGTGCACGCGGTAATCACCGGGTCGTTCGCCGGGCGGGTGCCGGCGATCAAGCACGGGCTGGGCGTGACCGACGCGCAACTCGGCGCGGCGCTGTTCGCGGCGGCCATGGGCACGCTGATCGGCGGCCGCGTAGGCGGCGTGCTGGCCGCGCGCTTCGGGCCGCGGCGGATGGTGCGCATCGGGATGCCGGCGTACGCGGCGCTGCTGGTGGCGACCGCGCTGGCCGGCTCGCTGGCCGCGATCGCCGTCGTGCTGCTGATCTACGGCATCGTGGCGGCGTCGGTCGACGTGTGCACGAACGCCGAGGCGGTGGTGGTCGAGCGGGAGCACGGGCGGCCGCTGATGTCGGGGTTCCACGGGATGTGGAGCATCGGGTTGCTGGCCGGCGGCGCGCTCGCCATCGGCGCGGCGGCGGCCGATCTCAGCACCACCGCCCACTTCGGGCTGGTGGCAGCTGCGGCGATCCTCGTGTCGGCGCCGCTGCTGACGGGGCTGCCCCGGCGCGAGCCGCCGCCGCGCCGGGCCGGACGTGGCGACCGCTGGTCGGGGGCGGTCATCGTGCTCGGCATGATCGCCTTCTGCTCGTTCTTCGCCGAGGGCGCGGCGGCCGACTGGAGCGCCGTCTTCCAGCATGACCGGGCGGGCGCCGGGCCGGCGCTCGCGGCGGCGGCCTTCGCCAGCTTCTCGCTGGCCATGGCGGCATCGCGGCTGGCGGGCGACGGCATGGCGCTGCGGGTCGGCCCGGTGCGGCTGGCCCGGGCCGGCAGCATTGTCTCGGCCGCGGGGCTCGCGCTGGCCCTGCTCGTCCCCGTGCCGGCCGCGGGACTGGTCGGGTTCGCCCTGCTGGGCATCGGGCTGGGACCGGTGGTGCCGACCGTGATCAGCGCCGCCGGCGGGGCGGGGCTGGGCACCACCGAGGGCGTCGTCTCGCGTGTGTTCACGGTGGGCTACGCGGGCTCGGTCGTCGGCCCCGCGGTGATCGGGTTTGTCGCCGGCCAGGTCGGCCTGCGCGCCGCGCTGTTCATCCCCGTCCTGCTGGTGCTGGCGATCGCGCTGACCGCAGGCCGGCTGAGCAGCGCCGCCGGTGGGGAGTGATCAGACAGCCCGATCGCCGTGGAACACGGCCTCCAGGTTGTGGCCGTCGGGGTCGAGCACGAATGCGGCGTAGTAGTAGCCGCCGTACGGCCGCCCGCCGGGCGCGCCGTTGTCGCTGCCGCCCGCGGCGAGCGCCGCCGCGTGGAAGGCGTCAACGGTCGCCGTGTCCGGTGCGGTGAACGCCAGATGCGTGCGGACGGCGGGGGCGGGTCCGCGCAGCAGCCCCAGCGGCTCGTCGTCGTCGCCGCCGTCGCCGGCGCCGTACCCGAGCTCCCGCTCGCCGTCGTCGTACACCAGCTTCCAGCCGAGCGGCGCGAGCGCGGCCGTGTAGAACGCGCGGCTGCGATCGACGTCAGTGATTGGCAGCTTCGCGTGGTCGATCGGCACGCGCCGATGCTACCGGCTCAGGTGGCGAACTCCGGCGACGCGTCGTACGGACGCTCGACGCGCCCCTTCGGCTCCTCCCACTCCTCCTGCCGCCCGAGCGCGGTCAGATCGAGGAAGTAGTACGAGCCGCCGGCTGCCTCAGACCCGCGGGCGAACGTCGAGTACGTGTGGAACACCTGGTCGCCGTCACGCAGAAAATAGCTCTCACCCGGCTGCTCGATCGGCTGCGTGCCCGACACGTAGCCCGGGGTGCCTGCCGCCTCGTGCTCGTCCTTCGTGCGGTAGTTGTACTCCATTGGGGCAACGGATTCGTCGAGCGTCACGTGGAAGTCGTAGTTGAAGTCACTGCCATACGACGAGTAGAACGGGAACGTCCAGCCCCGCTCCGCCTTGTAGGCCTCGAGCTTCTCGATCGGCGCCCGGGCGACCGCGGCGAACGACGTCTCGCGGACGTTCAGATGGCGCAGCAGGCCGTCGGACATCTCGTCCGCGCCGGCGGTGCAGCCGGGACAGCCCTTCTCCCAGTCCGGCCCGAACATGAAGTGGCGGAGGATCAGCTGCCGCCGGCCGTCGAACATGTCGAGCAGCGTCACCGGGCCGTCGGGGCCGTGGAAGACGTACTCCTTGTCGATCAGCACCATCGGCAGCATCCGCCGCTTGGCGGCGAGCCGGTCGTGCGCCCTGGTCATCTCCTTCTCCTCGGCCAGCAGCTGCTTTCGAGCCACCAGCCATTGCTCACGGCTGACGATGTCGGGAAGGCTCATCACGCACTCCTTGCTCTCGCTCTCGCGTTCGGTTCTCAGGGTGGACCGGCGCCCGGCCGCGAACTCATCGGCCGGGGCGAAACGGCGCCGGGTCGACATAAGGCTGTTCCCCTTTGACGATCTGCGCAATCAGCCGTCCGGAGCCGCCGCCTGTGAGAACGCCCTCGCTGCCGTGCCCTGCGCACACCGCGACACCCTCCTCGAGCCAGCCGACGTACGGCCGGTCGTCGTGGGAGAACGGGCGAAGGCCGGTCCAGGTGGTCGCCACCTCGTGGGTCGCCAGAGCCGGGATCCACTCCAGCGCCGCCGCCGCGTTCAGCCGCAGCGCATCGGCGCTCTCGTCGGTCTCCCGCAGGGCGGCCGAGCGGGAGGCGCCGATCATGATCGTGCCGTCGGCGTTCTGGTGCGCGGCGAAGGCGTGGGACGGTTCCGCGCCGGCCGTCGCCAGGTCGGCGGCCGCCAGATCGGCGACCGACACCGGGGAGCCCGGCTGCGGCCCATGCGGCGCCGCGTAGCCGGCCTCGTAGATCACGTGGCGGATCAGCGGTGCGGAGGGCGCGGTGACGGCCAGCCAGCCGCGTACGGGCCGGATCGGCACGTCGTGCCCGAGCCCGCGGGCGAGCGTCCGCGTCCAGGCGCCGGCGCACAGGAGGATCGTCTCCGCCTCCAGCGTCCCTTCGTCGGTCACCACCCGGCCGCGCGTCACGCGCTTCACCTCGACGTGGGTGCGCACGGTCGCGCCGGCGGTGCGGGCGGCCGTCGCCGCGGCCGCGGTCAGCGCGCCCGGGTGGGTGCGGAACCCGTCGGGGTACAGCAGGCCGCCGGCGACGTGCGGGGCAAGCGCCGGCTCCTCGCGCAGCACTTCGTCGTGATCCAGCAGCACGCCCCCGTCGGGGTTGGCGCCGAGCTCCGCCAGCTGCTCGTCGGTCGTCGCCAGCATCAGCGTGCCGATCGGCTCCTCGTCGAGCGCGAAGTCGATCCCCGTCTCGGCCGCCAGCCGGCGGTAGAGGCGGATCGTCTCGGCGAACACGGGCTGCAGCTCTGCGTGGTCGGGCGGCAGCAGCAGGCCCTGGCTGCGGGCGGTGGCGCCAGAGGCCAGCGCGCCCCGCTCGAGCAGCGTCACCTGGGCGCCCAGCTCGGCGAGCTGCCAGGCGGCGGAGGCGCCGACGATGCCGCCGCCGATCACGATCACGTCCGCCATCGGGCGGAATCTACAGCCCGGGCGCCCGCCGGCCGATACTCAAAGACGTATGGAGGCCGTGCTTCCCCTCGCAGGATTCGGATTCGCGCTCGGGTGGCCGTTGGAGTGGGTGATCCAGCGGTTCCCGCAGGGCGTCGGCACCGCGCCGTCGAGCAGGCGGCGGTGGATCGTCGCCGGCATCACCGCGCTGCTGTTCGCGCTGGAGGCGCTCTCGATCGGCATCGTCCCCGAGCTGCTCCCGGCGCTGCTGCTGACCGCGCTGGTCGTGCCGGCTGCGGCGATCGACCTGGAGCACCGGATCATCCCCGACATGATCAACCTGCCCGGAGCCGTCGCCGTCTACGTGGTGTCGGTCGCCGTGCAGCCCGACCGCTGGCTGGAGCTGCTGCTGGGCGGTCTCGGCTGCTTCCTGTTCTTCTTCGTCGCCCACGTGGTGTCGCCGAAAGGCATGGGCATGGGTGACGTGAAGATGGCGCTGATGATCGGCCTCGGCCTCGGTCAGCACGCCTTCTTCGCCCTGTTCGCCGCCTTCCTGGCGTCGACCGTGCTGTCGATGCTCCTGCTGACGACGCGCGGCCGCAAGGGGCTCAAGACGTACGTGCCGTTCGGCCCGTTCCTCGCGTTCGGCGCCGTCGTCGCCCTGATCTGGGGCGGGGACATCTCGCCGATCCTGATCGGCGGCTGAGAGCTCGTAGTCAGGCGTTGACCATCCGGGGCTCCGGGTGTTACGTTGGAGCGCGGTGAACGTTCCCGAGGGATTCCCGCGGCGGTTCGTCGGCCAGGTCGGTCTGGTGACCGGCGCCGGCGGTGCGATCGGGCGTGAAAGCGCGCTCCGGCTCGCGCGTGAGGGAGCGTCCGTGGCGGTGGCCGACGTCCGGCTCGCGGCCGCGCAGGAGACTGTCGTCCTGCTGGAGGCGGAGGGAAGCGACGGGCTGGCGCTGGAGTGCGACGTTCGCGACGAGGCGAGCGTCGAGCGCATGGTCGCCGCCTGCATCGAACGCTTTGGCCGGATCGACGTGCTGCACAACAACGCGGGTGTGCTGATCCCCGGCACCGCGCTGACGCAGCGCCTCGAGGACTGGGATCTGCACTTCGCCGTGAACGTCAAGGGCGTGCTGCTCGTGGCCCGCGCGGTGATCCCGCACATGCAGCGCCAGGGCGGCGGCGCGATCGTCAACACCGGGTCGACGGCATCGCTCGTCGGCGAGCCCAACTGCGTCTCCTACGACTCCACGAAGGGTGCCGTGCTGCAGCTGAGCCGCCAGATGGCGATCGACTTCGCCAAGGATGGAATCAGGGTCAACTGCGTCTGCCCGGGATGGATCGATACGGGGTTCAACGACCCGATCTTCGACGACGCCGGGATGACCGCCCGGGAGATCGACGAGGCGGTCAAGCAAGCCATCCCTATGAATCGCCAGGGCACCGCAGCCGATGTCGCGCCCTCGGTCGCCTTCCTGCTGTCCGACGACGCGGCCTACGTCACCGGGACATCGCTAGTGATCGACGGCGGCTTCGTCGCGCAGTAACAACCGGCCGTCAGGTCGACGCGGTGAGGCGGGTGCCGCGGACCGAGAGTTGCTGTAGGTCGTACTGCGCGACCCGGTGGACCGCACCCTGCTTGCCGCTGTCGCCTGTGCTGCCCGAGCCCTGGCCGCCTGTGTCGAATGTCGCCGGGTGCACCACGCTGTCGCCGCCCGACGCCTGGCCACATCCCGCGGCGATGGCGATCGCCGCGACAATCACTGCTGCTCGAAGGACCCCGAACACTGCATCGTGTGCATCGGCACTGTGGTGCTCCAAACTGAAGTCTCGGTCCGGTCCAGAGGTTCCTGACCCCGGTGGCACCGAGCCCCGGATAGGCTTGGCCACCCGATGGAGCTCACGTACGTCACCGCCGGCGAATCGCACGGGCCAGGCCTGACGGTCGTCGTCAGCGGCGTGCCGGCGGGCGTCGAGCTCGACCACGAGCTGATCCGCCGCGACCTGGCGCGCCGCCAGGCGGGCTACGGCCGCAGCCCGCGCCAAAAGCTCGAGCAGGACGACGTACGGCCGCTCGGCGGCATCCGCCACGGCCACGCGCTGGGCAGCCCCATCGCGTTCTTCATCGAGAACCGCGATCACAGGAACTGGACGCACCCGATGAGCGCGTGGCCGGTGACCCCCGAGGAGCTCGAGGAGTACGGCTGGCGGGGCAAGCCGATCCGGCTTCCTCGGCCCGGGCACGCCGACCTCCCGGGCGTCCTCAAGTACGGGCACCAGGACGTGCGCAACGTGCTGGAGCGCGCGAGCGCCCGCGAGACGGCGGCGCGGGTCGCCGCCGGTGCCGTGGCCAAGGCGATCTGCCGGGCGATCGGCATCGAGGTGCGCTCGCACGTCCTGCAGGTGGGCACGGTGCGGGCGACGCCCCCGGCCTGGCTGTCGATCGACGACTTCGAGCGCGCGGAGCGCTCGGAGGTGCGCTGCCTCGACCCGACGGCCGAGGCCGCGATGATCGCCGAGATCGAGGCCGCCAAGAAGGAGCGCGACACGCTGGGCGGCGTGACCGAGGTGCGAGCGTTCAACGTCCCGCCGGGGCTCGGGTCGCACGTCTCCGCCGGGGCGCGGCTCGACGGCCGGATCGCAGCGGCCATGCTCTCGATCCAGTCCGCGAAGGGCGTCGAGATCGGCGACGCGATCGCCTCGGCCGGCCGCCGGGGGTCGAGCGTCCACGACGAGATCCTGCACTCCGGCGACGCCGGCTACCACCGCGAGACTGATCGCGCGGGCGGACTCGAGGGCGGCATGACGAACGGCGCCGAGGTGATCGTCCGGGTGATCTGGAAGCCGCTGCCCACCCTGATGCGGCCGCTGCGCAGCGTCGAGCTGGGCACGCACGAACCGCGCGAGGCGCACGTCGAGCGCAGCGACGTCACGGTGCTCCCGGCCGCGGCTGTGGTGGCCGAGGCCGCGCTCGCCTTCGAGCTGGCGCGGGCGGCGCTGGAGAAGTTCGGCGGCGACGCGGTGGAGGATCTGGTGGCCGCCCACCGCGCCTACCTCGATCGCATCGCCCGGGCATGATCCCCGGGCCCTACCGGAACCTCGCCCTGATCGGGTTCATGGGCGCCGGCAAGACCACCACGGCGGGCATCCTGGCGAGCGAGCTGGGCTGGGATGCGGTCGATGCCGACGCCGCCATCGAGCAGGCGGTGGGCAAGCCGGTTCCGGCGATCTTCGCCGACGACGGCGAGGCCGTGTTCCGCGAGCTCGAGGAGCGGGTCGTCGACGAGCTGCTGCAGCGGATGGACACCGTGGTCAGCCTGGGCGGCGGGGCCGTCGGGTCGCCGCTGATCCGTGAGCGGCTGCGCGATGGGACGTTCACCGTGCTGCTCGACGTCTCCCCGCAGACCGCATGGCGGCGCGTCGAGGCCGAGGCCGGCGAGCGCCCGCTGGCCGTCGACCCGGCGCGCTTCGCCGATCTCTACCGGGAGCGGCAGCCCGCCTACCGGGACGCGGCCGATGCGCTGGTCGACGCCGACGAGATGAGCGGCCTCGAGCCGCTGCTGGTACCGCTGTGCCGCGCCGGTGCGATCGAGGAGCTGCCCCGGCTGGTGCACCCGCGGCGGTCGGCGCTGGTGGCCGATCGGGCCGTGCTGCGGCTGGTGGGTACGCCGGTCGAGCCGCTGGTCACCGTGCGGCTGCCGTCGGGCGAGGCGGCCAAGACCGTCGCCGTCGCCCGCCAGGCGTGGACGCGGCTGGCGGAGCTCGGCCTGGAGCGTGGCGACGTCGTGGTCGGGCTCGGCGGGGGCGCGGCGACCGACCTGGCCGGATTCGTGGCCGCGACCTACCAGCGCGGCGTGCCATGGATCGCCGTCCCGACCACGCTGCTGGGGATGGTGGACGCCGCGATCGGCGGCAAGACCGGCATCGACCTGCCCGCCGCCAAGAACTACGTCGGCGCGTTCCACCCCGCCGAGTGGGTGGTCGCCGACCCCGGCGTGCTCGACACGCTGCCCCTGCGCGAGTGGACGGCCGGGTTCGCCGAGGTGATCAAGACCGGGCTGCTCGCGGGCGGACGGACGTGGGAGATGGTCACCGGCTGGGAGCCGGGCCGGGGCACGCCGGAGCGGCGGCTCGAGCTGATCCGCCGGTGCGCGGCGTTCAAGGCCCGGGTGGTCGCAGAGGACCCCCAGGAGCAAGGGCGGCGGGCCATCCTCAACCTGGGCCACTCGATTGGCCACGCCATCGAGGCCGCGGCCGGGTACACCGGCATCAGCCACGGCGAGGCGGTGGCCGTCGGCCTGCTGCCGGCGCTCTGGCTGTCGACCCAGCTCTGCGGCCTCGACCCGGCTGTCGAGGACGAGGTGCGTGAGCTGCTGGTCCATCACGAGCTGCCGACGTCCTGGAGCGGCGTCGACCGCGCGGAGGTGCGCGCCGCCCTCTCCCGCGACAAGAAGGCTCGCTCCGGGCGCGTGCGATTCGTGCTGCTCGAGGGGGTCGGATCGCCGGTGCACGGCGTCGACGTGCCGGACGATCTGATCGACAGCGCGATCGCGCGAGCCGTCGAATGATTGAGTATGATCCGCTGTCCCTCGACAGCAACGAGGGCGAAGGACGGTACACATGGCGGGCACGATTTGGCGAGTGGTGGTCCTGGCGGCCGGGATCCTGGCCAGCTTCGCCGTCGGTTTTTCAGCCGCGCTCCTGATCGTCGGAACGGACGACACACGGGCCAGCGTCATCGCGCTGGCGGTCGCGGTTCCGCTGCTGGCGCTCTTCGCCCGCGAGATGATCGCAATGTGGAACGGCGTCTCGGCGAAGCGCCGGCCGCCGCGCGAGTTCACCCCGGTCGTCGACCCCGAGCTGTCGGACGTCTCCCTGTGGGAGGTCCGTCGCTCGCTCGAGACCGCGGTCGAGTAGTCAGCCCGAGTCGTCGTCGCGGTCGCCGCGCTTGCCGAAGCTGCGCTCGCGACCGAGGTTGCTGACGAGCAGCGCCACCACCGTCACCAGATAGAGCTGCCCGACCAGGCCCTCGAGCGCAGCCATCATCCGCTCCGCTGAACCCGAGGCTGTGAGATCGCCGTAGCCAACGGTCGCCATGGTCACGTAGCTGAAGTAGACGTAGTCGGCCGCATTCGGCGTTTTGGTCTGGACGAAGAACGGGTCGCCGCTGATGTCGGCCGCGACCCCGAAGGCCAGGGCGAACATCATCCCCAACAGCAGGTAGATGCAGAGCGCACCCATCACCGTCTCGGCGGTCACCTTGGGGTGCCGCCAGAGCTCGCGGGCGATCGCGAAAGGCACCACGGCGGCCAGCATCACGGCCATCATGTTTGTCACCCAGTCGACCGTGTTGTGCTCACCGCCAGTGGCGGCGATCAGCGACGAGGCGATGCCGATGGCCACGAGCCCCAACGCGACCCGGATGGTCAAGGGGCGGGCGTTCGATGTTCGCAGCGCCAACAGCACGGTGCCGCTGATCAGCACCATCGTCACCACACGGCCCCAGGTGCCGGCGTCCGATGCCGAGATGGAGACGATCGTCAGGAGGATCAGGAGCAGCAGAAGCGCGTAGCGGTCGGTGCGGGGATTTCGGAGGTGCGCCAGCATGGCGCGCAGAGCTTACGGGACGCCCATGTCGTAGGCTGCGCGGGCTGATGCAGATCGTCATCCTCAACGGGGTCAACCTGAACATGCTGGGCAAGCGCGATCCCGCGGTCTACGGGTCGACCACGTTGTCGCAGCTGGAGACGTTGATCTACGGGTGGGCGTCGGACGTGGGGGTGACCGCGCGCTGTTGGCAGACCAACAGCGAAGGCGCCTACGTCGACATGATCCATGAGGCATACACCGGCGGGGTCGACGCCTTGATCGTCAACCCCGGCGCCTGGACGCACTACAGCTACGCGATCCGCGATGCGCTCGAGGTCTTCGACCGCCCGAAGGTCGAGGTGCACCTGTCCGCGGTCGAGCAGCGGGAGGAGTGGCGCCGCCACTCGGTGATCGCCGAGGTGGTCGACTATCGCATCTCGGGGCACGGCGTCGACGGCTACCGCGAGGCGATGGCGCACCTCACGGAGCGCGGCGGGTGAGCTACGGCGACCGGCTGGCGCGTGCCGGCGAGCGGGTGGAGGAGCTCGGCCTGGGCGCGCTGCTGCTCACCGACCTCGTCAACATCCGCTACCTGACCGGCTTCACCGGCTCGAACGCGATGCTCGTCGTCGCGCCGTCGGCCTCGGTGTTCCTGACCGACTTCCGTTATGTGGAGCGGGCACAGCCGCTGCGCGAGTTCACGGACGTCCGGCGCGGCGAGCGCGAGATGCTGGCCGAGCTGGCGGAAGCGGCGCGCGAGCTGACGGACGGCGGGACGCTCGGCTTCGAGGAGGGCAACCTGACCGTCGCGCGCCACCGCCGGTTGACCGAGGAGCTGTCCGGGGTCGAGATCACGCCGCAGTCCGGAGTGGTCGAGGCGCTGCGCGCGGTCAAGGACGCCGACGAGATCGCCGCCGTGCGGCGCGCGGCGGCCGTGCTGGAGGGCGTGTACGAGGGGATCGCCGAGGAGGGGCTGATCGGCCGCACCGAGCGCGAGGTCGCGTGGCGCGTGCTTGAGCGGTTCCACGAGGCGGGCGCCGAAGGCCCGTCGTTCGACTCGATCGTCGCCTCCGGCGCGGCCGGCGCACTGCCGCACGCGGAGCCGCGCGACGAGGTGATCGGCCCCGGCACGCTGGTCACCCTGGACATCGGGTGTGTGTTCGAGGGCTACTGCTCGGACTGCACGCGCACGTTCGCCACCGAGGGGGACCTGCCCGAGGAGCTGGCCGCCGCGTACGACCTCTGTCTGGAGGCGCAGCTGGCCGCGCTCGATGCCGTCCGCCCGGATGCCGGCGGGGCGGCGGTCGACGCGGTGGCGCGCGACATGATCGAGGCGGCGGGGCACGGCGCGCACTTCGGCCACGGCCTGGGCCACGGCGTCGGGCTCGCCGTCCACGAGGCGCCGCGGCTCGCGCCCAGCTCGTCCGCAACTCTCGAGCCCGGCATGGTCGTCACAGTGGAACCCGGCATCTACCTGCCCGGCGTCGGCGGCGTGCGGATCGAGGACCTGGTGGTTGTCACGGCGGATGGTTGCGAGCGCCTGACGGGCTACCCTAAGGAGCTGATCACGACCGGATGATGCCGGGAAAGCGAGACCATGGCTGAGACCGTCACGACCAACCAGTTCAAGAACGGCATGCACGTCGAGGTCGACGGCACGATCTACCGGATCGTCGAGTTCCAGCACGTCAAGCCGGGCAAGGGCGGCGCGTTCGTCCGCACCAAGCTGAAGGCGATCGACGCAGGCGGTGTCGTCGACAAGACCTTTCGCGCCGGCGAGAAGCTGACCCGCATCCGCACCGAGATGAAGAGCGTGAGCTACCTGTACAACGACGGCCAGGACGTCCACCTGATGGATGCCGAGACGTTCGACCAGATCCCGCTGCCGGTGGGCATGGTGGCCGAGGAGCTCCCCTTCATGCGCGAGAACGACGCCGTGCAGCTGCTGACCGTGGACGGCAAGCCGACGTCCCTGCAGCTTCCGGCCGCGGTCGAGCTGACGGTCACCGATACGGAGCCGGGCGTCAAGGGCGACACCGTCTCGAACGTGACCAAGCCGGCGACGCTGGAGACGGGCGCAGTCGTGCAGGTGCCCCTTTTCGTCAACGTCGGGGACGTGATCCGCGTCGACACCCGCGAGGCCCGGTACATCGCACGCGCGTGACCCGGATCGTCGACACCACGCTGCGGCTGCTGTCCCAGCCCCCGCTCGTCGGGACGCTGTCGACCGCCCGTGTGCTGGAGGTGGCCGAGATCCTGGACGGCGCCGGCTTCGGCGCGCTCGAGGTGACCGGCGGCGGCTGCTTCGAGGCGGCCGTCAACCGCGGCTCGGAGAGCCCGTGGGAGCGCGTCCGCGCACTCCGCGCCCGGTGTGGCAACACGCCGTTGCAGATGGCGCTGCGCGGCCGGTTCCTGGTCGGCTCGCGGCCGCTGCCCGACGACTTGGTGCGCCGGTTCATCCTCTGCGCCGCCGAGAGCGGCATCGAGATCTTCCGGCTCCACGACCCGCTGAACGACGTCGAGAACCTGGCCTCGGCGGCGGCCGCGGTGCGCGAGGCGGGCCGCACGCTGTACGCCGGCCTGGCGTTCTCGGGCGCCATGCCCAACCTGCCGCGGGTGCTGGACAAGGCCCGCCGTCTGGCCGAGCTGGGCGCCGACCACGTGCTGCTCCACGACCCGGCGGGCGCGCTCGACCCGGGCACGTGCGACAAGGTGATCAACGAGCTGCGCGAGGCCGCCGGCATCCCGGTCGGCCTCTACTGCCAGGGCACCGGCGGCAACGCGATGGCGATGGCGATCGAGTCCGCGCAGCACGGCGCCGAGCCGATCGCGACCGCGTGCTATCCGGTCGCGTGGACGCTGCACCGGGTGGCCGCCGAGGTGTTGTGCGAGGGGCTGACCGGCCTCGGCATCGAGCACGGCGTGGACGTCGACCAGGTGTGGCGCGCCTCCCGGTTCATCGACGAGCACGTCACGTCGCAGATGCCGGCGCCGCCGATCCCGCCGCGGATCACGCTGCGGACGGCGTTCAACCGCGTGCCGGTGGGCATGGTCGCCGAGCTGGACGCGCGGCTCCGCTACCTGGGCGCCCCCGACCGGCTGGACGAGGTGCTCGACGAGATCAAGCAGGTGCGCATGGACTGCGGCATGCCGCCGCTGGCCCAGCCGGTGGGCGGCATCCTGGCCGCCCAGGCCGTGCTCCACGTGTTGTCCGCGCGCCGCTGGGCCGAGGTCTCGGACGAGATGCGCGACTACCTGTCCGGCGTGTACGGCACGCCGCCCTACGAGCTGGCGCCGGAGGCGGCGGCGTTCGCCGTCGAGCCGCCCCCGCCGGAGACGATCGACCTCGACCGGATGCGCGCCGAGGGCATCGCCGCCAGCGAGGAGGATCTGCTGCTGGTTGCGCTGTTCGGCGAGGAGGCGAACCGGCTGCTGGAGGCGCTGCGCGGGCGCACCGACCGTGACGAGACTCACACTGACGGCGGCTTCGATCGCGGCGAGGCGGCACGCATCCGCGAGCTGATCGATATGGTCGAGACGTCGGGCGTCGGGGAGCTGACGATCGAGGATCACGGCGTCAAGATCACGGTACGCCGGCAGGACGACCGCCAGCCGGCGGCGCCGCCGGTCGCTGTCGCCGCCGTCCAGGAGGGAGCACCGGCCGCCGAGCCCTCGCCGGCATCGGTCTCGACGGTGATCAAGATCGAGTCGCCGATGGTCGGCACGTTCTACCGGTCCCCGTCGCCCACAGCCGACGCCTTCGTGGCCGAGGGCGATCGGGTCGAGGTCGGGCAGACGCTGTGCGTGCTCGAGGCGATGAAGCTGTTCAACGAGTTCAAGTCGGAGCACGCCGGCGTGATCCGGGGCGTCCTGGTCGAGAACGCCCAGCCCGTCGAGTACGGCCAGCCGCTGTTCGAGCTCGAGCCCGCCTGAGGCCATGCTCGAGCGGGTGCTGATCGCGAACCGCGGGGAGGCAGCGGTGAGGCTCGTCCGCGCGTGCCACGATCTGGGGATCGAGGCGGTGGCGGTCTACTCGACCGCCGACCGCGATGGCCTCTGGGTGCGGCTCGCCGATCGCGCCGTGTGCGTCGGTCCGCATCCTCCGGGGGAGAGCTACCTGAACGTCCGCAACCTGATCGGCGCGGCCGAGACGACCGGCTGCGACGCCGTCCACCCGGGATGGGGCTTTCTGGCCGAGAACGCGGGCTTCGTCCGCGCCTGCCAGGACAACGACCTCGTGTTCGTCGGTCCGGGGCCGGAGGCGATCGAGATGATGGGCGACAAGAGCACGGCCAAGCGGACTATGCGCGACGCCGGCGTGCCGCTGGTGCCGGGCAGCGCCGACCGGCTTTCGGGCGCCGGCGAGGCGCGGGAGCTGGCGGAGGGCGTCGGATACCCCGTGCTGCTGAAGGCCGCGGCCGGCGGCGGCGGGCGCGGCATGCGCCTGGTGCACGCGCCGGACGAGCTGGACGAGGCCTACCGCACCGCGTCCGCCGAAGCCCAGGGGGCGTTCGGGGACGGCGGCATGTACCTCGAAAAGGCGGTGGTCGAGCCGCGCCACGTCGAGATGCAGGTGCTGGCCGACGCCGCCGGCGGGGTGCTGGTGCTGGGTGAGCGCGACTGCTCGATCCAGCGACGCCATCAGAAGCTGATCGAGGAGGGGCCCTCGCCGGCGCTCGATCCGGAGACCCGGTCGCAGATGGCGGCGGCAGCGGAGCTGGCGTGCCGGGCCTGCAGCTACGTCAACGCCGGCACGGTCGAGTTCCTGCTGGACGCCGAGGGGCGGTTCTTCTTCATCGAGATGAACACGCGGCTGCAGGTCGAGCATCCCGTGTCGGAGCTCCTGACCGGCGTCGACATCGCCTGCTGGCAGCTGCGGATCGCGGGCGGCGAGTCGCTGCCGGCGACCGGGCTGGCGCCCCTGCGCGGCCACGCGATCGAGTTCCGGATCAACTGCGAGGACCCGCGCCGCGGGTTCATGCCCGCTGCCGGCACCGTCACGCACCTGGCGGCGCCGCTGGGGCCCGGCGTACGGTTCGACACTCATGCCTACGAGGGCTACCGCGTGCCGCCGTTCTACGACTCGATGCTGGCGAAGCTGATCGTGCACGGCAGCGACCGCGCCGAGGCGCTGGGCCGGGCGCGCCGGGCGTTGGGCGAGCTCGAGATTGAGGGCGTCGCGACGACGCGCGAGCTGTTTCTGGAGATCATCGAGGAGCCGGCGTTCGCCGCCGGGCGCT
Source organism: Gaiellales bacterium (assembly GCA_035537835.1). Taxonomy (GTDB): domain Bacteria; phylum Actinomycetota; class Thermoleophilia; order Gaiellales; family JAICJC01; genus DATLLN01. The sequence goes on along the minus strand of DATLLN010000118.1, from coordinate 26,510 downwards.
ACACGACCGCATATCTCGAGCAGGCGGGACCGTCGCTGGCGTCGATGTCGGAACAGGCGGTCGCATGAGCCTGCGGGTGCGCGGCGCAGTGCTCTCGGATGACGCGGTGGTGTCGATCGTGCGCGGCGCCGTCGCGACGGTCGAGGGCGCCCGCCTCGACCGCCCGAGCCGGATCGCCCGCGTGCTGCCCGGGCGGCGTGGAGCCGTCGAGTGGCGCATGGACGGCGAGGGTATCCGCTTCGACGTGGACGTCGCCGTGGTCTACGGGCAGCCGCTGCCGGGTACCGCCGAGCGGGTGCGCGGCAGCGTCGCAACGGCGATCGGCTCGATGACCGGCCTGAACGTCCGTGCCGTGGACGTGACGGTGACCGGGCTCGACCGCACCGAGCCGGGGGACCGGCCGTGAGCCGCCGCGAGGAGCGGCGTGCGGCGGCCTTCTTGTTGTACCAGCGCGACCTGCTGGACAGCCCGTTCCCGGAGCTGTACGAGGCGTACGAGCGGGACAACGGGTCGCCGGTGTCCGCGTTCTCCCGCGAGCAGGCGGAGGGAGCGTGGGACCAGCGCGGCGACCTCGACCGGCTGATCGACGCGGCGGCGGCCGGCTGGAGCGCCGACCGGATGGCGGTGCTGGAGCGAAACGTGCTGCGGCTGGCGGTCCACGAGCTGCGCACCGGGGAGGTGCCGCCGGCGGTGGCGATCGACGAGGCGGTGTCGCTGGCCAAGCGGTACGCGTCCCCCGAGGCGGCGTCGCTCGTGAATGGGATACTGGGAAACATCGCCCGAACCGAGGGGGTGGGGACATGACCGAGCAGATCGAAGGACTGACGGCCGAGATCGCTGACCTGCGCGGCCGGCTGGAGCGCGAGGATCTGGACGCCGACGCGGCGACCGAGGTGCTGGAGCGGATCACCGCGCTCGCGCAGCGGGCGCTGGACGAGGTGGAGCGGCAGGCCGGGGAGCTCGAACAGCGGCAGCCGTCCACCTGATCGAGGAGTACCTTCAGGGCGTCTCGGGCTCGGCCCTGCCAGAGCTGGACGAGGCGATCCGCTACTCGCTGCTGTCGGGCGGCAAGCGCGTGCGACCGCGCCTGTGCCTGGCCGCGGCGCGGGCGGCTGGGGCCGACCCCCGCGACGCGCTGCCGGCTGCCGCTGCGCTGGAGATGGTGCACGCGTTCTCACTCGTCCACGACGACCTGCCGGCGCTCGACGACGACGACGAGCGTCGCGGCCAGCCGACGAGCCACGTCCGCTTCGGGGAGGCGGTCGCCGTGCTGGTGGGGGACGCGCTGCTGAACGGCGCGCTGCGGCTGGTCGCCGAGGGCCTCGACGCCCCGGCCGAGGTACGGCTCGCGGTGACCTCGGAGCTGGCGCGCGGCGTGGCCGGGATGATCGACGGGCAGTACCTGGACGTGACCGCCGACGGACTGCCCGACGAGCGGGAGCTGATCCGCATCCACCGGCTCAAGACCGGCGCCCTGATCGAGGCGTCGGTGGTGTGCGGCGCGCTGGTCGCTCGCGCCGAGCCGGGGCCGTTCCGCGCCTACGGTGCCGAGCTGGGATTGCTGTTCCAGATCGTCGACGACATCCTGGACGAGGGCAGCGATGGCGAGCCGAGCTACGTGAACACGCTGGGCATGGAGCGTGCGCGAACGCTTGCCGAGGAGTCGCGCGCCCGGGCGGACGAGCTGCTGGCGGCGATCCCGGGCGACACGGCCGAGCTGGCCGGCCTCACCCAGATGGTCGCCACGCGGACGGCCTGATGGGCCGCCGGCGCCTCGACGTCCGGGTCGCAGAGCTGGGGCTGGCCGAGTCTCGCAGCCGCGCCCAGGCGCTGGTGATGGCGGGGCGGGTGACCGTCGACGGCGCGGTCGTCGACAAGGCGGGAACGCCGGTCGGCGACGAGCAGCTGGTCGAGGTGGTGGCGCCGCCCAGGTACGTGTCGCGCGGCGGCGAGAAGCTGGAGACGGCGCTTCGCACGTTCGCGATCGACGTGACGGGCGAGCGCTGCCTCGACGTCGGGGCGTCCACGGGCGGGTTCACCGACTGCCTGCTGCAGCACGGGGCGGAGCACGTGATCGCCGTGGACGTCGGTCGCGCCCAGCTGCACGAGCGGCTGCGCGCCGATCCGCGGGTGACGGTGCTGGACGGCGTCAACGCGCGCAGCCTGGCGCCGGATCTGCTGCCGTATCGCGCCGGTTTCGTCACGGCCGACGTGTCGTTCATCTCGCTGCGGACGGTGCTGCCGGCGGTCGTCGGCTGCCTGGCCGAGCGATGGCGGGGTGTCGTGCTGGCCAAGCCGCAGTTCGAGGCCGGCCGCGATCGCGTCCGCAAGGGCGTCGTCCGCGAGCCGGAGGTGCACGCCGAGGTGCTGCGCGATGTCGCATCGGCGGCCCGGGCGCTCGGCGTGACCGTCCTCGGAGTGTGCGATTCTTCCCTCCCCGGCCCCGCCGGCAACCGCGAGTTCCTGATGGAGCTGGCGTCGGAGGGCCATCCGCAGACGACCGATCAGGATGTCGACCTCGACCGAGCAATCAGGCACGCCGTCGGATCCCGCTGAGGCGCGGCCCGTGACGCGGGTGGCCGTTGTCACCCACGGCCGGCCCGACCGGATCGGCGACGCGCTGGAGCGCCTGGGCAGGGTGTGCGCCGAGCACGGGGCCGAGATCGTTGACGACGTCGACGCGGAGCTGGCCGTGGTGCTGGGCGGCGATGGGACGACGCTGCGGGCGCTCCACCGGTTCCTGGGCACCTCGGTGCCGTGCCTGGGCGTCAACTTCGGCCGCGTCGGGTTCCTGACCAGCGTCGACGGCGCGCATCTCGAGGACGGCGTGGCGAAGGCGCTGACCGGCCGCTACGAGGTGGTCGAGCTGCCGACGCTGGCCGCAGAGGACGGCGAGACCGTCGGCGTCAACGACATCGTCCTGTCCAGCGGGAGCCTGGGGCGGATGGTGATCCTGCGGTGGTTCGTCGACGGCGCACCGATGGGCGAGCTGGGCTGCGACGGCGCGATCCTGGCCACGCCCACCGGCTCCACGGCGTACAACCTCTCGGCCGGCGGCCCGGTGATGGCATGGGGCACGGACGCGTTCGTCATCTCATTCGTTTCGCCGCACTCGCTGCACGCCCGGTCGATGGTGCTCGGGCGCGGCCATCTCGTGGAGATCGACAACGCCACGGTCGACGTCCCGATCAACGTGATCGTGGACGGCCACTCGATTCGCGAGGTGGCGCCCGGCGGCCGCGTCGCGGTGCGGCTGGGCGACGAGTGGGCGCGCCTGGCGCGGATCGAGGGCACGTCGTTCTTCAGCCGGTATCGCGAGACGTTCTCGACGTAGCTGCAAAAACGGGGTCAGACCCCGTTTTCACAGCCGCCGCGCAACAACGGGGTCGGACCCCGTTGTTACATCCAGCTGCCGTCCACCCCGCGAGCCATACTCCAGGGCCCGTGTTGCTGCGCCTCCACATCGAGAACCTGGCACTGATCGAGCACGCCGAGCTGGAGCTCGACCCCGGCCTCAACGTGCTCACCGGCGAGACCGGCGCCGGCAAGACGATGCTGGCGCAGGCGATCGGGCTGATCGCGGGCGTGCAGCCGGCCGCCGAGATGGTCGGCGCCCATGGAGACGAGTCGTACGTCGAGGCGGAGTTCGCGGTGCCCGAGGAGTTCTTCGCCGACGACTCGCTGGAGGCGGTCGCCGCGCTGCGGCCCGAGGGCGAGGACACGCTGGTCGTCGCCCGCCGGCTCTCGCGCGCCGGCCGCAGCCGTGCGCTGGTCTGGGGCCGGTCATGCGCCCGCGCCGACCTGCAGGCGATCGGCGAGCGCCTGCTGGAGATCTCGTCCCAGCACGAGGCGCGGCGGATGGCGCGTCCGGGCCACGCGCTCGACCTGCTCGACGACTACGCCGATCTCGCGCCGGCGCGGCGGGCGATGGCCGACGCATGGTCGGCCCTGCGGGCGTGCCGCGCGGAGCTCGAGCGGCAGCGCGAGGCGACGCGCGACGCCGAGCGGCGGCGGTCGGAGCTGGAGGGGCTGGTCGAGGCGATCGCCGCGCTGGCGCCCGAGTCGGGGGAGCGCGACCGGCTGTCGGAGGAGCGGCAGCGGCTGCGCCACCTCGACGACCTCCGCGCCGCGGCCGGCGATGCGCTCCAGTTGCTCAATCCCGACGACGGCGACGGCGCGCAGCTGCTGGCCGGCCGCGCGGCGGAGCTGGTCGGCGGCGTGGAGGAGATCGAGCCCCGGCTGGCGGCCACGGCCGGCGAGCTGCGCGACGCCGGCGAGCGGCTGCAGGAGGCAGCCATCGAACTGCGGTCGTACCTCGACGAGCTCGAGGCAGACCCGGCGCGGCTGGACTGGATCGAGGACCGCCTGGCGGCGTTCGGTGAGCTGGAGCGCCGCCACGGGCTGTCGATCGACGGCGTGGTCGAGCTGGCGGCCGACGCGCAGGCCGCGCTGCGGCAGCTCGACGGCGACGGCGGGCGGCTGGCCGAGCTGCAGTCCGAGGTCGAGGCCGCGGAGCGCCGTGCCAAGGCCGCCGCGGCCAAGATGTCCCGCGCCCGGGCGTCGGCGCTGCCGCGGTTCACGCGCGACGTCGAGTCGGAGCTGGCCGACCTGGGCATGGAGGACGCGAAGCTCGAGCCCGCGCTGAAGCCGGCCGACATGGGCGCGCGGGGGACGGACGCCCTGACGCTGCTGATCGCCGCCAACCCCGGGTTGCCCGCTGCGCCGCTGTCGCAGACTGCGTCGGGCGGCGAGCTGTCGCGGATCGCGCTGGCCATCCGCGTGGCCGCCCGCAGCGGCGGCGGTCCGGCAACGCTGCTGCTGGACGAGGTCGACGCCGGGGTCGGCGGCCGCACGGCCAATGCCGTCGGTGAGAAGCTGAAGGCGCTGGCCGCCAGCGCACAGCTGCTGTGCATCACGCACCTGCCGCAGATCGCCGCGCAGGCCGACGCGCACTTCCGCGTCGAGAAGCTGCCAGGCGACCCGACTGCGACGCGCATCGTCCGGCTCCGCGACCGCGAGGTCGTGGACGAGGTCGCGCGGATGCTCGGCGCCGACGAGGGCGACGCGGCCGCGCGCCGTCACGCCCGGGCGATCGTCAAGGCGAGTTGACGGCCGCCAGCGGCTCGTAGACCGCCGCCGCTCGGGTCCGCGCCTCGGCGGCGGCCGCGGGATCCCCGGCGAGGTCGTGCGCGGCTGCAAGATCAAGATCGACGTCCGCCGCATGCACGACCGCACCCCGTGCGGCCTCAATCTCGCGCACCTGCGTGAACAGCGGCAGGGCCGTCGAGCCGTCGCCCGCCGCCAGCGCTCGGAACCCGTGCAGCGCCAGCCCGGCGGCCCTCAGTCGCACCATCCGCGGCTCGCCGACCTCCTCGGCGTACAGCGCGAGCATGCGGTCGAGCATCTCGACGTCGCCGACCCTGGCCAGCGCCCGGGGCAGCGGGTGCTCGGTGAACGACGTCGCTGCCGTCCGCCCGCGGATCGCCGCGATCGTCCGCTCGGCCGCGGCCCGCACGCGGGCCACATCGCCGAGCAGCGCTCCCCGCGATGCGTCGAGCGCCGAGATCGGGATGATCCGCTGCGGCTCCGATGTGCGCTCGGCCATGGCCACCGCCTCCGGGAGCAGCCGGTCGGCATGGTGCAGCCGGCCGCGGCGGATGGCGAGCTCGACTGCAAGCCAGTGCGAGAGCATCAGGGGGTTCGTCTCCGGGTGCGGCCAGCGCCGGAACGCATCGTCGACCTCGTCCCAGCGGCCGGTCGGCACCAGGATGTACAGGCAGCGGGTGAAGGTGACGTAGGAGAGGAAGCGATCGCCGGCCTCGACGGCATCGGCCGCCGCCTCGCCGATCCGGAAGGCCTCCTCGAGCTCGGCGATCGGGACGTCCGCCTGGGCGACCCAGGCGTAGTTGACGAGCGCCCGCGGGATCTCATCCGCGTTGCCCGACTCCGTCGCGGCATTCAGCGCGGCGTGGAACACGTCGGCGCCGATCGGTACGCCGGCCTGGCCGCGGATGGTGAGCAGTGTCGTGATCGTGTTCGCCTCGAGCCCGCGGTCACCGACGCGTCTGGCCAGCTCGAGTGCGATCTCGGCGTTCTGCTCGGCCTCGGGGATCGACCGCAGCATCTGGATCTGGGCGTGGCGGGCGACGGCATGCGCACGCTGGGCGTCGTCGGCGTCCTCACCCAGCACCGCGACCGCTCGCGCCGCGGTCTCGGCAGCCTGGTCGTAGTCGCCCAGAATCCAGTGCGCGCGCGAGAGCAGCGGCAGCACGTCGGCCAGCAGGCCATCGTCGGCGTCGCGTTCGGCCTGCTCGAGCAGCGGCTGCAGGCGTTCCTGCACCAGCTCGCCCGCACTGGCATGCACCGCCGCCTCCGCGATCAGCAGATCGATCCTCCGCTGTTCGGCGGGATCGTCGGACAGCTCGTGTGCGCGCATCAGCATCGGCAGCGCCGACTGGGCTGCACCGCGGGCGAGCGCGGCCTGCCCGGCGCGGCGCTGCGCGTCGACCGCCTGCCGAAACAGCAGCGGATCGTCGGCGCCGTTCTCGATGGCGCGGATCAGGTGGTCGGCGATCAGCTCCGACTCCTCGCGGCCCTGCTCCGCCGACAGCCGCACGATCCAGTCGGCGACCTGCACGTGCAGCTCGCGCCGCTCGGGACGCGAGAGCGAGCTGTACGCCACGTCCCGGGTGAGCGCGTGCCGGTAGCTGAACTCGCGCATCGCGCCCATCGCCGACTCCGCGTTCTCGGCGACCAGCCCGCCGCCGATGCCCGAGACCAGGTCGGGCGAGACACCGACCGCGTCGGGCCAGAACCTGCGTCCGATCACCGAGCAGCGGCGCAGCGCATCGCGGGACGGCGCGTCGAGCAGGTCGATCCGGGCGGCGATCACGCCGTGCACAGAGTCGGGGATCGGCATGTCGGCCAGCAGGTCGGTCGACCGCCAGCCTGACCCGGCGCGCTCGATCGCGCCGCGGTCGATCAGCATCCGCAGGATCTCCTCGATGTAGAAGGGGTTGCCTTCGGCCCGGGCGAGGATCCGCCCCAACGCGTCGTCGGGCATCTGGCCGAGCTCCAGCAGCTCCGCCAGCAGCAGCCGGGCCTGCTCGGCGCGCAGCGGCGTCAGGCTGACCGTCGTCGCGTTCGGCAGCCCCGCACCCCAGGAGCGGCGCGACTCCAGCAGCTCCGGCCGCGACGAGCAGAGGATCATCACGGGCGCGTCCTCCAGGCGCGTGGCCAGGCGTTCGATCAGGTCGAGCATCTCGGTGGACGCCCAGTGGATGTCCTCGATCACCAGCAGCACCGGGCCGGCGGCAGCGGCGGTCGCCAGGTATCGCGTCCAGTGGTCGTGGAGGCGGCGGCGGACGACGTCGGATTCCACCTCGATGCTGCCGGTGTCCAGGCCGATCGTCCACGCGGCCGCCTGCACCGCGCTCTCCGAGTCGCGGCCGAAGGCCGCCCGCAGCTTTTCCAGCGACGCCGCCGCCGAGTCGCTGTCGAAGATGCCGGCCTCGGCCTTGGCCACCTCGGCCAGCGGCCAGTAGGCGACGCCCTCGCCGTAGGGGATACAACGGCCGCGCAGCACCCGCGCGGGGACGCGAACGGCCAGCTCGTCCAGGAGGCGGGTCTTGCCGACGCCGGCGACGCCCAGCAGCGTGACCACCTGCGGCGCCCGCTCCTCGGCGACGCGGCCGGCCAGCGTGATCAGCAGCGCGAGCTCCTGGTCGCGGCCGACCATCGGCGCCCGCAGGCCCTCGATCCCCCGGCGGCGGGGCCGGTCGAGCGCTCCCTGGGCCGGCCACGCCGACAGCGGCGCGCTCTTGCCCTTGGCTTGCAGCTCCGTGCGCGGGCCGTAGCCGATCGCGCCGCGGCTGGCGCCCATCGTCCGCTCGCCGACCAGCACGGCGCCGGGCTCGGCGTGCTGCTGCAGCCGGGCGGCGACGTTGACGGCGTCGCCGGAGACCATCATCTCGCCGCGGGCCGCGGAGTCCCGGCCGGTGACCACCTCGCCGGTGTTGACACCGATCCGCAGCGCGACCTCGCTGCCGTGCAGCGTGCGGACGCGCTCTGCCAGGTCGGGGAACCGGCGCTGGGTGGCCAGCGCTGCGAGCACGGCGCGCTCGGCGTCGTCCTCATGCGCCTGGGGGATCCCGAACACGGCCATCACCGCGTCGCCCGCGAACTTCTCGCTGACGCCGCCGAACCGGGTGACCTCGGCGTCGACGACATCGAAGAGCCTCCCCTGGACGTCGCGGACGTCCTCGGGGTCGAGCTGCTCGCCGAGGGCAGTCGAGCCGGCCAGGTCGGCGAACAGGATCGTCACCACCCGGCGCTCGTCGGCGACGGCGACGGGGTCGCCCCGCCGTGCGCCGTCCCGCAGCCCCGCGCCGCAGGCGGAACAGAAGCTCGCAGCCGTCGGCGACTCGGCGCCGCAGACGGCGCAGAGCTGGAACGTCGGTGCGCCGCACGCGCTGCAGAATCGCGCCCCCGCGTCGTGCTCGACGCCACAAACCTGGCAGGCAGGCATTGCGCGAGTTTACCGTGGCTCCGTTGTCACCCTTGGCACCGGTGTTTCATTCCGTCCCGCCTGTGGCCTATGATGTCTTCCCGGGTACGGTGGATCTCTCCGGGAAAGGTGGGTCGCACGTGAGCAAGCAGGCCAAGTACGTGTTCGTGACAGGCGGCGTGGTGTCGTCGCTGGGTAAGGGAATCACGGCCGCGTCGCTGGGCCGCCTACTCAAGGCCCGGGGCCTCAAGGTCTCGCTGCAGAAGTTCGACCCGTACATCAACGTCGACCCGGGCACGATGAGCCCGTTCCAGCACGGCGAGGTGTTCGTCACCGAGGACGGCGCCGAGACCGATCTCGACCTGGGTCACTACGAGCGGTTCGTCGACGAGTTCCTGTCCCGGAACTCGAACCACACGACCGGCTCGATCTACAACGCGATCATCCGCAAGGAGCGCAAGGGCGAGTACCTGGGCTCGACGGTGCAGGTGATCCCGCACGTCACCGACGAGATCAAGCGCCGCATCCAGCGGGTCGCCCAGTCGTCCGAGGTCGACGTGGTCATCACCGAGATCGGCGGCACCGTGGGCGACATCGAGAGCCTGCCGTTCCTCGAGGCGATCCGCCAGTTCCGGAACCAGGTCGGCCGCGACAACGTGATGTACATCCATTGCACCCTGGTGCCGTACATCGAGGTGACCGGCGAGCTGAAGACCAAGCCGACGCAGCACTCGGTGCAGGAGCTGCGGCGGATCGGTATCTCGCCGGACGTCATCGTCTGCCGCTCGCACCACCCGCTGGGCCGCGAGATCCGCGAGAAGATCGCGCTGTTCGCCGACGTCCCGGCCGAGGCCGTGATCTCGGCGGCGGATGCGCCGAACATCTACATGATCCCGCTGGCCATGCAGGAGCAGGGCCTCGACCGGCTGGTCTGCGACAGGCTGGCGCTGGTCACCGGGCCGCCGGACATGCGCGAGTGGGAGGCCGTGGTCGAGCGGATCGGCGAGGCCGACGGCCTGGTGCGGATCGCCGTCGTCGGCAAGTACGTGCAGCTGCAGGACGCGTACCTGTCGGTGGTCGAGGCCCTCAGCCACGCGGCCATCCACCACGGCCGCAAGCTCGAGGTGATCTGGGTGGACGCCGAGACGCTGTCCTGGGCCGAGGCGGAGCGCAAGCTGTCCGAGGCGGACGGTGTGCTGATCCCCGGCGGCTTCGGCATCCGCGGCATCGAGGGCAAGATCGCCGCGGCCCGGTTCGCCCGTGAGAACGGCATCCCGTACCTCGGCATCTGCCTGGGCATGCAGGTGGCCGTGGTCGAGTTCGCCCGCCACGTCGCCGGGCTGGACGGCGCGAACTCCAGCGAGTTCGATCCCGAGACGCCGCACCCGGTCATCGACCTGCTCCCGGAGCAGAAGGAGGTCGAGGACATGGGCGGCACGATGCGCCTGGGCGCCGATCCGGTGACGCTGGTCGAGGGCTCCAAGGCGTTCGCCGCGTACGGCGAGCGCGTTGTCCAGGAACGGCACCGCCACCGCTATGAGGTGAACAACCAGTACCGCTCCCAGCTGGTCGCGAAGGGGCTCCACGTCTCCGGCACGTACCAGGACGAGCGGCTGGTCGAGGTGATCGAACTGCCCGATCATCCGCGGTTCGTGGCCAGCCAGTACCACCCAGAGTTCAAGTCGCGCCCGAACCGGCCACAGCCGCTCTTCCGCGACTTCGTCGGGGCGGCCTCGCAGCGCGGTGCCCGGGTCGGTGCCGCGGTCGAGGCCGAAACCGTCGCCTGACCCGCTGCGATAGCCTCCACAACGGATGATCGACGTCGACTCCTGGGCTGCGCTGGACACGCGGATGCGCGAGCTCGCCGACCTCGCGCACGTCCGCGAGCTGCTCGGCTGGGACAAGGAGGCGAAGATGCCGCTCCGCGGGGCGGAGGCTCGGGCGCGCCAGCAGGCGACGATGCGCGGCATCTACCACGAGCGGATCTCGGACCCGCGCCTGGGCGAGCTGCTCGAGGAGCTGGCGGATGACCCGGATCCGGCCCGCGCGGCCATGGTGCGCAACACGCGGCGCCGGCACGAGCGCGCGGTCAAGCTGCCGGTCGAGTTCGCGCAGCGGATGGCGTTCGCCGAGAGCCGAGGATCGACCATCTGGCGCGTCGCCCGCAGCGAGAACGACTTCGCGGCGTTCCTGCCCTCGCTCGAGGAGATCATCGAGCTGAAGCGCGAGGAGGCCGAGCTGGTCGGGTACTCCGGCGAGGCGTACGACGCGCTGCTCGACGAGTTCGAGCCGGAGATGACGGCCGCGCGGCTGGAGCCGTTGCTCGGCGAGCTGCGCGACGAGACCCTCAGCCTGCTGGGCGAGATCCAGGCCGCCAGACAGCTGCCTCCGGCGCCCTTCGAGGGGCGCTCCTTTCCCGCCGAGGCCCAGTGGGCGTTCACGATCGAGGTGCTCCGCGATCTCGGCTTCGACCTGGACGCTGGGCGGCAGGACGTGTCGGCGCACCCGTTCAGCTCCTCGGCGGCGCTGCGCGACGTCCGGCTGACGACGCGGATCGATGAGCTCGATCCGTTCAGCGGGCTGTTCGCCACGATCCACGAGTGCGGCCACGGCTTGTACGAGCAGGGCTTCGACCCGGCGTACGAGGACACGCCGGTCGCCGAGGCGCCGTCGCACGGCATCCACGAGTCACAGTCGCGCCTGTGGGAGAACATCGTCGGCCGCAGCCGGGCGTTCTGGGAGCGGTACACCCCGCTGATGCGCGAGGCGTTCCCCGAGGCGATGGCCGGCGTGGATGTCGATGACGTGTACCGCCACGTCAACCGGGTGGCGCCGTCGCTGATCCGCGTCGAGGCCGACGAGGTGACCTACAACCTGCACATCGCGGTGCGCTTCCGAATGGAGCTGGCGGTGATGCGCGGCGAGCTGTCGGCGGCCGACCTGCCGGCCGCCTGGAACGACGCGTACGAGGAACTGCTGGGCATACGGCCTGATACCGATGCCAACGGCGTGATGCAGGACATCCACTGGTCGTCCGGGTCGATCGGGTACTTCCCGTCGTACTCGCTGGGCAACCTGTACTCGGCGGTGCTGTGGGACGCCCTGGAGGCCGACCACCCGGACGTCGAGCAGCGGATCGCTGCGGGCGACCTGGGCGTGGTGCTCGGCTGGATGCGCGAGCACGTGCACCGGCGCGGCTACCTCGAGGAGTCCGAGGACACCGTGCGCCGGGCGACCGGCCGCGGCCTCGAGGTGCAGCCGCTGATCCGCTACCTGCGCGCGCGGCGCGGCCCGCTGTACGACCTGGGCTGATGGCGCTCGCCGACCTCTCGCCGCTCGACCTGTTCATGCGCCTGGCTGCGGTGTCCAGCCCGCCTGGCAAGGAGCGAGGGGTCGCCGACCTGGCGATCGGCTTCCTCGGCGAGCTCGGGCTGGAGACGGACGAGGACGGCGCGGGCGAGGCGATCGGCTCGGACATCGGCAACGTCTACTGCCGGCTCGAGCCGACCGCCGAGGGCGACGCGCTGTTCCTGAATGCCCACCTCGACACCGTGCCGCCGACGGCGGCGATCGAGCCGGTGGTCGAGGACGGCCGCGTGGTGAACGCCCAGCCGACGATTCTCGGCGCCGACAACAAGGCGGCCGTGGCCGCGATGCTGTGCGCGGTCAGAGATCTCATCCGCGAGGGGCGGCCGCACGCCGGCGTCGAGCTGGTGCTGACGCCGATGGAGGAGGTCGGGCTGCTGGGCGCCAAGGAGTTCGACACGGGCCGCCTGCACGCGCGGTTCGGCTACTGCTACGACCACGCGGCCCCGATCGGCAACATCGTGCTGGCGGCGCCGTGGCAGCAGAGCTTCACGATCGCGTTCGCCGGCCGGGCCGCGCACTCGGGTATCGCGCCCGAGGACGGCAGGAGCGCGATCCTGGCCGCCGCGCGGGCCATCGCCGAGATGCCGCTCGGCCGGATCGACGCCGAGACGACGGCGAACGTGGGGCTGATCGAGGGCGGCGTCGCCGGCAACATCGTCCCGCCTCGGTGCGTGTTCCGGGCGGAGGCGCGCAGCCGCGATCGCAGCCGGCTGGAGGAGGTGTCGGCGCGGATCGTCGACGCGGCGAACCGCGCGGCGAATGCCACCGGCTGCGAGGCGGAGATCTCGCTGCGCAGCGAGTACGTCGGCTACCGGCTGAGCCCGTCGTCGAAGCCGGTCAAGCTGATCTCCTCCGCCCTGCGCGCCAACGGCGCCGAGCCGGCCTTCATCGAGTCCGGCGGCGGCGCCGACGCCAATGTGTTCAACGCCGCCGGTGTCACCTGTGTAAACGTGTGCAACGGGATGGCCGAGATCCACACACCGGACGAGCACATCGCCGTCGACGACATCGAACTGATGACGGGCGTCACGCGCTCGCTGATCGATCTTTCGTCGAATCGCGCCTGAAGCCGTAGAATCGCTGCGAGTTCCCGGGTTCCCGTAGCGAAGGTAGGCCAATGAAGATCGGTGTGGCGAAGGAGATCAAGAAGGACGAGTACCGCGTCGCGCTGACGGCCGCGGGCGTCCGCGAGCTGCGCCTGCACGGTCACGACGTCCAGGTCGAGACCGGCGCGGGGGAGGGCAGCGCCATGTCGGACGACGACTACCGGGCGGCCGGCGCGTCGATCGTCGACGTCGACACCGTGTGGGGCGAGTCGGAGATGGTGCTGAAGGTCAAGGAGCCGCTGGACGGCGAGTGGCAGAAGCTGTCGCGGGGCCAGATCCTGTTCACGTACCTGCACCTGGCGGCGGCGCCGGAGCTGACGCACGGCCTCGCCGAGGGCGGCGCCGTGTGCATCGCCTACGAGACGGTCGAGACCGCCGATCGCCGGCTGCCGCTGCTGGCGCCGATGAGCGAGGTCGCCGGACGCCTGTCGGCGCAGGTCGGCGCGTACTACCTGATGAAGCCGTTCGGCGGCCGCGGCCGCCTGATGGGCGGCGTTCCCGGCGTGCTGCCGGCGAACGTGCTCGTGTTCGGCGGCGGCATCGTCGGCTACAACGCCGCGCTGATCGCCCAGGGCATGCAGGCCAACGTGACGATCTTCGAGCGCAGCGTCGACCGGATGCGCGAGCTGGATGTCAGCCTCGGCCGGACTGTGCTGCTGACGATGTCGTCACGCCAGGCGATCGAGGAGGCACTCCCCGAGGCCGACCTGGTGATCGGCGGTGTGCTGATCCCCGGTGCCAAGGCGCCGCGTCTGATCACCCGCGAGATGCTCGGGATGATGAAGGCCGGCTCCGTGATGGTGGACGTCGCGATCGACCAGGGCGGCTGCTTCGAGACCTCGCGGCCGACGACGCACACGGATCCGACGTACGTGGTCGACAACGTCCTCCACTACTGCGTCGCGAACATGCCGGGCGCGGTGCCGATCACCTCGACCGGGGCGCTGACGAACGTCACGCTGCCGTACGTCGAGGCGATCGCCGACAAGGGCGTCGAGCGGGCCGTGGCCGAGGACGCGGCGCTCGCCAAGGGCGTCAACGTCGCCGACGGCAAGGTCACGTACGAGCCGGTCGCCGAGGCGGTCGGCATGCCGTACACGCCGCTCACCGAGATCGGCGCGCTGGTCTAGCGGGCCCGGCACGCCGGGCTGCCCCGATCAGCGCCAGGCGACCCAGGTCGTCGCGATCGGCAGGCTGAAGCGCGCGGCGCCGGTCTCGGCATCGGCGAGAATCAGCCGACCGGGGGTGGCCAGGGCCAGCGTCCGCCCGTCCGGCGACGCGGCCGCGGCGACGATCGGCAGGTCGCCCGTGCTGGTCAGCCGGCGGCCGCTGAGTGTGCGGATGAACAGCCGGTCGTCTGCGCGGGCGGCCACGATCCGCCCATCGTCGAGCAGGGTCACCTCCTGGGCGATCACGCCCGACTGCCAGACCTGGCTGACCTTGCCGTCACCGCCGTCGTAGAGCACCACGGTGGTCAGCGGCGGCGCCGCGCCGGGCACGGTCACACGGGTCGTCGGCACCGCCAGCGTCGAGCCCTGCCCGGTGATCCCGGGGATCTGATCCACGGCGAAGCCGAGCAGCCGCGTCAGCGTTCCGGCGTCGGCCAGCGTCTGACCGTCCAGGTCGACCGCGCCGCCCACCTCGCGATACGCGAGCTTGCCGGCGGCGTACGCCGGGAAGCACGCGTCGCGGCGCACCGGGCTGACGCGCCCGCTGGCGACGTCGACCCGCACCAGCCGCTCGCCGGGATTCCGCGCATCGCACACCGCCAGCGTCCGCGAGTCCGCGCTCCACGCCGGCGGCGCGACGGCGAAGTCCGGCCGGTGCAGCGGCCGGGTGATCCGCCCGGTGCGCAGGTTGAGCAGCTCGAGCGGAACGGGAGGAACGAACGGCCTGCCGATGTGCATCGCCAGCCAGCGCCCGTCGGGCGAGGGCCAGAACCTGCAGTGCCCGCCGCTCCCTGTCAGCGTCTCCGACGACAACGTCGCCAGGTCGACCTGCACGATTCGGCAGTCGGTGTCGGCGTACAGCAGCCTGCCGCCCAGCACGCCGGCAGCGAGGGGCTCCACACGCGGCGCGGGGCCACGCACCGGGCGGTCGTGCTGACCGCCCCCGCGCTCGGTGTCGACCACCACGGCAACGACCAGCGCACCGACCAGCGCGAGCACGAGGATCGTCGTCAGCCGCTGGCGCATTACGTCCAGTATCGGCCACCGGATCGAGAAGGAGTCGTGACGACCGTGGCGAATGGGGGCGCCATGAGGACGTATGACGCCAAGCTCAACGACTTCCTGACCAGCCTGCAGCTCGAGCGTGGCGCGTCGCCGCACACGATCGAGGCCTACCGCCGTGACCTGATCGATCTCGGCATGTTCATCGAGCACGCCGACCCCGACACGGTCGACGTCTCGGTGCTCGACGAGTACGCCGTCGCGCTCCGCGATCGCGGGCTCTCGCCCGCCACCGTGCGCCGCCGGCTCGCCGCCGTGCGCGCCTTTCTGAAGCACCGCGCCCGCGAGGGCGGACGGCCGGACGCCGGCCGCGGGGTGCCGCTTCCCCGGCTCGGCCGCCGGCTCCCGGAGCCGCTGACGCCGGAGGAGGCCGACCGCATCGTCACCCAGCCCGACGGCTCGCCGCGGGGTCTCCGAGACCGCGCGATGCTCGAGCTGATGTACGGCGCCGGCCTGCGCGTCTCCGAGCTGGTCGCGCTCCGCGTCTCGGACGTCGACCTCGAGGAGGGTCTGGTTCGCTGCATGGGCAAGGGTGCCCGGCAGCGGATCGTCCCCACCGGCGGCCGCGCGATCGACGCCATCCGCGTCTACATGCAGCGCGGGCGCCCGCATCTCGGACGCATGCAGCGCGGCGACATCCTGTTCCTCAACCACCGCGGCCAGGGCATCACCCGGCAGGCCGTCTTCCAGCTCGTCCGCGAGCACGCGCGCGCGGCCGGGGTGCAGAAGATCGTCACGCCGCACACGCTTCGCCACTCGTTCGCGACGCATCTGATCGAGGGCGGCTGCGACCTGCGCAGCGTGCAGGAGATGCTCGGGCACGCCACGATCGAGACGACCCAGGTCTACACGCACGTCTCCGCCGAGCACGTCCGCGAGGCGTACCAGCGGGCCCACCCCCGGGCTTGACCGCGCAGCTCCGTCCGCTCGAGCCGGGCGACGAGAGCTGGCTCGCAGACCTGCACAACCGGGCGTTCTCGGACTACGCGCTGCCCGCGCGGCTGGACGCCGCCGCCCTGGCCACGTACATGGTCGAGACCGGCGTCCGCCACGACCTGTCGTTCGCCGCGTTCGTCGACGGCCACCCGGCCAGCTTCTGCCTGGGCGCGCTGCGCGGCGGCCGGGCGAGCGTCCGCGGCGAGGGCACCGATCCCGCGTACCGCCGTCGTGGGCTGGGGGCGGAGGTGCTCGACGCCACCGTCGAGGCGGCAACGGCCGCCGGCGCGCGCGACCTCTCGCTGGAGGTACTCGACGGGAACGACGCCGCGCTGGCGCTGTATGACCGCCACGGCTTCCGCCGGCGGCGGCTGCTGCTGGGATACGAGCTCGATCCGCCCCGCGTTGGGCTGCGGGCACGCATGCGCGGCGGGCTCGGCCCGCTGCCGGGGGCCGAGGCTGCCCGACTGCTCGAGGCCTGGGGCTGGTGCGATCCGCCGTGGCAGCTCCTGCCGGCCTCGCTGGAGCGCTTGCCCGCGTTCACGCTGGCCGGCGAAGCGGTGGTGTTCGGCCGCCGGCGGGGCAGCCGGTTCTGGCTCTACGCGCTGGCGGTCGACCCGGCCCGGCGCGGCCGCGGCGTCGCCACCTGCGCGCTGGCCGGGCTGGGCGCCGAGACGATCGCGATCCCGGCGCTCGTGCCCGAGGAGTGGGACACCGCGCACGGGTTTCTGGAAGCGGCCGGCGGGGTGCTCGATCCGCACCGCCAGTGGGAGATGACGCGCACCCTCGGCGCTTGACGCCGCTCCGGCATACCGGTTGAATCCCGCCGGTGAAGTGGGCACTCACACTGGTCGTCGTGATGCTGGCGGTGATCGCACCGGCCGCCGCCTCGGCGAACAGCTGGACGAGCACCGCAGACATGCCCTACTACCAGTGGGGCGGCGGCACGGCCATCTTCCGCGATCGCGTCGTGCTGGCGGGCGGCTTCGGGTTCGACCGCAACAGGACGTACGCCGGCCTGCGCTCCGTCTTCATCGGGGGCGACAACCCCGGCGCAATCGCGTGGCTGCGCGGCAACGAGCTGCCCGGGAACGCGCGCGGAGGGCTGGCCGTCACGACCGGCTCCGACGGGCGGATCTACGTGATGGGCGGGGAGACGCTGAAGAAGGTCATCAATCCGAGCGTGTACAGCTGGGGAGGGCTGTACCGCCAGCAGGCCTCGATGCCCAGCCCGCGTACCGACCTGGCGGCCGTCGCCACGCCGGACGGCCGGATCTTCGCGATCGGCGGCGCGGTTTATGCCGCCGGCCGCTATTCGCCCACCGTAACCGTCCAGATCTACGACATCGCCACCGACACGTGGTCGAGCGGCCCGCCGCTGCCGTCGCCGCGCTCCGAGCTGGGCGCGACGCTGGGCGGGGACGGACGCATCTACGCGTTCGGCGGCTACGACTCCGGAGCTCGGCGCGAGGCGTTCTCGCTCGATCCCGACAACCTGGCGGCCGGCTGGAGCGAGCTGCCGCCGATGCCCTCGCCGCACGAGCTGACCTCGGCCGTCACCGGCCCCGACGGCACGATGTACGTGATCGGCGGGTGGGACGGCCTGCGCGACCTGCGGCGCGTCGACGCCTACAACCCGTCGGTCGAAGGCTGGCGCTGCACGGCGCCGATGTCGCAGGGCCGGAGCTGGGCGCCCGCGATCGCATCGACGTGGGGGATGGCGGCATTCGGCGGCGCCAACGGCTCGACCCTGCTGGGCAGCCACGAGTTCCTGCGGTGGAGCAGCATCCCGGTCGACCACGACCCGCCGGTGACGACCACGCCGCCGACCGGCCATGTGCCGACGGGCCAGGTGCCGCTGACCAACGTCCCGTTCGTGGTGTCCTGGGCCGACTCCGACGCGCTGACCGACATCCGCGACCAGACGATGCTGGTCACCACGGATGCCGGGGTCACGTACACACCGGTGGTGATGCCGTGGCCGACCATCAAGTCGCTGCGCTTCACCCAGTACCCCGGGTTCTCACGGCTGCGCTTCCGGATGACGCCGCGCGACTGCCCCGGCAACATCGGCGCGGCGGCGGCAGGGCCGGGGTTCTCGACGCACGCCGCGCCGGAGACCGGCGCCCGGTACGCGGGCGGCTGGCAGACCGGCAACTCCGCGACCGCGCGCGGCGGCCACACGCGCTACTCCGGCAACCCGAAGGCGACCGCGACGTTCAGCTTCACCGGCCGTGAGATCGCGCTGTTCGCGCCGAAGAGCGCCGGACGCGGCGCCGCGCGGATAAGCGTCGACGGGCACTACGTGACCACCATCAGCGAGTACGCGAAGACCACGACGCCGCGCGTCGTCGTATTCCGTCATGCGTTCGTGAGGACAGGGGAGCACCGGATCACGATCCGCCCGGTCGGCACTCCGGGACGGCCGCGCATCGACATCGACGGCTTCCTGTTCATCGGCCCGCCGGCTCCGCCGCCTGCCACGGGCGCGCAGGCGCGAGTCCCGGCCGCCGGCCCGCAGGCCGACCTGCCGCGGTCCGGCCGCAGGCCCGCACCCGGCCGGTAGGTTTCCCGCATGCCCCGGGCGTGCGTGATCGTGCTCGACGCGGTCGGCGCCGGCGACCTGCCGGACGCCGACGTGTTCGGCACCTCTGGCTCGAACACCCTGGCCCACGTCGCCGAGGCGGTGGGCGGGCTCGACCTGCCGAACCTGCAATCGCTGGGGCTTGGCAACATCCTGCCGCTCGTGGGCTGCCCGCCGCGTCCGGGAGCTCCGTCCGTGTGGGGCCGCCTGGCCGAGCGCAGTGCCGGAATGGACACCACGACCGGGCACTGGGAGATGATGGGCATCGTCCTCGACCGCCCGTTTCCGACGTTCCCGGACGGCTTCCCGAACGATGTGATCGACGCCTTCTCGGCGGCGACCGGCCGCGGCGTGCTCGGGAACGTGGCCGCCTCCGGCACCGAGATCATCCAGGAGCTGGGCGACGAGCATCGCCGGACTGGCAGCTGGATCGTCTACACGTCGGCCGACAGCGTGTTCCAGATCGCCGCGCACGAGGACGTCGTCCCTGTCGACGAGCTGTACGCGGCCTGCCGCACCGCCCGCCGGCAGCTGCAGGGCGCGAACGCCGTGGGCAGGGTGATCGCCCGGCCGTTCGAGGGCGAGTCCGGTGACTACCGGCGAACGCCCAGACGCCACGACTTCTCGCTCGATCCGCCCAGCCCGAACTACCTCGACCGGCTCCGCGACGTGGGCGTTGGCACCCACGGCGTCGGCAAGATTGGCGACATCTTCGCCGGCAGGGGGCTGGACAGCTCGGCGCCGACGGAGTCGAACGTGCAGGGCGTCGCCCGCACAATCGAGCGGCTGCGCGATCTGCCCGACCGCAGCTTCATCTTCGTCAACCTGGTCGAGACCGACATGGTCTGGGGGCATCGCAACGACCCGCGGGGCTTCGCCGACTGCCTCGCGGAGTTCGACGAGGAGCTGCCGCGGCTGCTCTCGGCGCTCTGGCACGGCGACCTGCTGATCCTCACCTCCGACCACGGCTGCGACCCGACCACGCCGTCGACCGACCACTCGCGCGAGTACGGGCTGCTGCTGGCGCACATCGTCGGCCTGCCGTCGATGGGCCGCCGGCACGACGGGGACTCGTTCGCGGACGTCGGCGCGACCGTGCTCCAACACGTGGCCGGGCTGCGCGACTCGGAGCTGCCCGGGGTGCCGGTTGTCTGACCGGCGGGCTGTGCCGCTGATCGCGGCCAAGCGGGATGGCGGGGAGCTCGAACGCGATGACCTGTTCTTCTTGCTCTCACCGGTCGTGAGCGACGAGCAGCTGGCCGCGTTCCTGATGGCCGTGGTCTGGCACGGCATGACCGAGCGTGAGACAGAGGCGCTGTTGGACGCCATGATCGCCTCCGGCACACGGCTGACGTGGCCATGGCCGGTGGCCGACAAGCACTCGACCGGCGGGGTTGGCGACAAGGCGACGCTGGTGGTGGCGCCGCTGGTCGCCGCGTGCGGCGGCCGGATGGCCAAGATGAGCGGCCGCGGACTTGGGCATACCGGCGGCACACTCGACAAGCTGGAGTCGATCTCCGGGTTTCGGACATCTCTGTCGGTGGACGAGATGCGGGAGCAGGTCGAGCGGGTCGGCGTGGCCGTCTGTGGCCAGACCGCTGACCTCGCACCGGCCGATGCCCGCCTCTACGCGCTCCGCGACATGACCGCGACCACTCACAGCCTGCCGCTGATCGCGACCAGCGTGATGTCCAAGAAGATCGCGTCGGGCGCCAGCCGGCTGGTGCTGGATGTCAAGGCCGGCGAGGGAGCGTTCATGCCCGACCGCCGCCGCGCCGAGGAGCTGGGCGCACTGATGGCTCGGCTGGGGGACTCGCACGGGATCGAGACGACGGCGCTGGTGTCCGCGATGGACGAGCCGCTCGGCCACGCCGTCGGCAACGCGCTGGAGGTCGCCGAGGCCGTGGAGACGCTGCGGGGCGGCGGGCCACCCGACCTGCGCGCGCTGGCGGTGGAGGAGGCCGCAGTGCTGACCGGCGACCGCGGCGCCGTCGAGCTGGCGCTGGACGACGGGAGCGCGTACGAGACTTACCGCAGCTGGGTGCGCGCCCAGGGCGGCGACCCCGACGCGCCGCTGCCCTGCGCACCGCTGGTCGTCGACGTCAGAGCTCCCCGGGCGACCACCGTCCGCCGCTGCCACGCCTATCGTGTCGCCGACCTGGCGATGCGGCTCGGCGCCGGCCGCCAGGTCAAGGGCGCGGAAGTCGACCACGCGGTCGGCCTCGTCGTGCACCGCAAGGCGGGCGACCGGGTCGATGTCGGCGACGTGCTGGCGACCGTTCACTCCCGCGGGCCCGTCAAGGAGCGGTTCGTGGTCGGCTGCTTCAGCTTCGAGGACGATGCCTGAGCTGCCCGAGGTCGAGACCGTCCGCCGCGGACTGGTGCCGGTGCTGGCCGGCCACGAGCTGACCGCCGTCGAGATCCGCGACGGCAGGCTGACGGCGCCGGCCGATCCCGATGCGGTGGCGCACGACCTGCTGGGCGCGGTCGTCACCGGGGTGGGGCGCCGCGGCAAGTACCTGACGATCGAGCTCGACGACGGCCGCACGCTGGTCAGCCATCTGCGTATGACCGGCTGGTACCACCACGTGCCCGAGCTGGTCGAGCGGCCCCACCTGCGCGCCGTGTTCGGCCTGGACGACGGCAGCTGGGTGGTCTACTCGGATCAGCGCAGGTTCGGCACGATGCGGCTGATCGAGGCCGGGGGACTGGAGGAGTACTGGCGCGGACGCGTCGGCCCGGAGCCGCTGGACGGAGCCTGGACGTCGGCGATGCTGCGCGCCGCGATGCGGCGCCGGCTGGCGCCCGTCAAGGCGCTGGTGCTCGACCAGAAGGTTGTCGCCGGAGTCGGCAACATCTACGCGGACGAGGCGCTGTGGATCGCGCGCATCCACCCGCTGACCCCGGGTGCGGCGATCGGGGCTGTACGCGCCGGCCGACTGCACGACGCGGTGATCACCGTGCTCGAACGCGGGATCGAGCACCAGGGCGCCAGCATCGACACGTACCGCAGCGTGGACGGCGAGCCGGGGTCGATGCAGGAGCGGTTCGCCGTCTACGATCGCGAGGGCGAGCCGTGTCTACGATGCGGCGGCCCGATCCGCAAGGTCCGCGTCGCCCAGCGAGGCACCCACTACTGCCCGAGATGCACCCCACGGCCCTGAGATTCCGCGACCGCGCCCGCGAGGCCGGCCTCGCGGTCGACGTGCGCGAGCTGTCGGAGTCGACGCGCACGGCCGTGGAGGCCGCGGACGCCGTGGGCTGCGAGCTGGGGCAGATCGTCAAGTCGGTGATCCTGATGGACGGCGACGACCCGCTGCTGTGCCTCTGCGCCGGCGACCGCCGGGTGGCGGTCGGCCGGCTGGGCGACGGCGTGCGGATGGCGAAGGCCAACGAGGTGCGCGACGTCACCGGCTACGCGATCGGCGGCGTGCCGCCGCTCGGTCACGACCGCAAGGTGCGGACGCTGGCCGATCGCTCGCTGACCCGGTTCGACGTCGTGTGGTGTGCGGCGGGGACGCCCAACGCGCTGTTCGGCACGCCGCTGGACGACCTGCTGGCGGCGATCGACGGCGTCGAGCTGGCGGACATCGGCGAGGGATGAGCACGTACTGCGACTTCGCGCCCGGCGATCCCTGGCACGGCCCGTACCACGCCACCGAGTACGGGTTCCCGATCAGCGATGAGCACTCGCTGTTCGAGCGGCTGATGCTGGAGGTCAACCAGGCCGGCCTCTCGTGGCTGACCGTGCTCAAGAAGCGGGAGGCGTTCCGCGCCGCGTTCGACGGCTTCGACCCCGAGCGCGTGGCCGCCTACGGCGAGGCCGACCGCGAGCGGCTGCTGGCAGATCCCGGGATCATCCGCAACCGGCTGAAGATCGACGCGGCGATCGCCAACGCCGCGGTGGTGCTCGAGATGCGTGAGTCGGACGGCGGGCTCGCGGGCTGGCTGGACGCCCGCCACCCGCTGCCGAAGGACGACTGGGTGAAGCTGTTCAAACGCACCTTCCGCTTCACCGGCGGCGAGATCACGGGCGAGTTCTTGATGTCCACCGGCTACCTGCCCGGCGCGCACGTCCCGACCTGCCCGGTGTACGCCGAGATCGCCGCGCTCGGCCCACCCTGGATGGATGGCGCGTAGCTACAAGACCGAGGCCGTGGTGCTGCGGTCGATCCGGTACGCCGAGGCCGACCGGGTGCTCCACCTCTACACCGCCGAGCGCGGGCGCGTGAACGCGATCGCCAAGGGCGTGCGCAAGACCGCGTCGCGGTTCGGCGCGCGCCTGGAGCCGCTGACCCACGCCGCGCTGATGCTCCACGAGGGGCGGGGCGAGCTGCACACGGTGACGGGTGCGGACATCGTCCACGCCCACGACGCGGTCCGCGGCGACCCGCACCGGGTGGCGGTCGGGCTGATCGGCGCCGAAGCCGTCCTCAAGCTGTTCGTCGAGCCTGAGCCGAACCAGCGGGCGTTCGCCGGGCTGGCGCGCTTCCTCGACGTGCTGGACGGGTGGTCCGGCGACGGCGACCCGACGCTCGATCCTCTCGGGCTGGCGTTCCAGCTCAAGCTGCTGGCGGTCGCCGGCTACCTGCCGCACCTGGACTCCTGCGCGTCGTGCGGCAGCCCCGGGCCGCTGGTCGGGTTCTCGCCGTCGGCCGGCGGCGCGGTGTGCGAAGCGTGCCTCGGACGGGCTGCCGGTTTCCGGCTGGGCGACGGCTCCGCCGACGCGGTGGAGCGGCTGCTCGACGCGCCGCTCGGCGGCGCCACGGTCGAGGGCAGGGCCGCGCGGGACGCCCTGCGGATCGTCGAGACGACCTACGAGGAGCACGGCGGCTTCCGGCTGCGGACGCT
Organism: Gaiellales bacterium; assembly: GCA_035537835.1. Lineage (GTDB taxonomy): Bacteria > Actinomycetota > Thermoleophilia > Gaiellales > JAICJC01 > DATLLN01. Next base: position 2,927 of record DATLLN010000118.1, on the reverse strand, counting down.
GCACACGCGGTGATAGCTTCCGCCCTCGTGCGGACGTTCCAGGACATGATCGCGGCCCTCCAGGAGTACTGGTCGGCGAGGGGCTGCGTGATCATGCAGCCGTACCACACGGAGGTCGGCGCGGGGACGTCCAACCCGGCCACGCTGCTGCGTGTGCTCGGCCCCGAGCCGTGGCGCACGGCCTACGTCGAGCCGTCGATCCGCCCGGACGACGGTCGGTACGCCGAGAACCCCTTCCGGTTTCAGCAGCACTTCCAGTATCAGGTGATCCTCAAGCCGGCGCCGGCGGACGTGCAGGACCTCTACCTCGGCTCGCTGGAGGCGATCGGCATCGATCCGGCCGACCACGACGTGCGCTTCGTCGAGGACAACTGGGAGTCGCCCAGCCTGGGAGCGTGGGGGCTGGGCTGGGAGGTGTGGATGGACGGGATGGAGATCACCCAGTTCACCTACTTCCAGCAGGCCGGTGGGATCGAGCTGGAGCCGGTGTCCGCCGAACTGACGTACGGCCTCGAGCGCATATGTATGCACCTGCAGGGCGTCCGCCGTGCGCACGACATGGTCTGGGCGCCAGGCGCCAAGTGGTCCGATGTCTTCGAGAGCAACGAGCGCCAGTTCTCCGCCTACAACTACGAGGTCGCCGACACGTCGATGCTGGCGCGGCACTTCGACGACCACGAGGCCGAGGCCGGCCGGTGCCTGGACGCGAAGCTGCCGCTGCCCGCCTACGACCAGGTGCTGAAGTGCTCGCACATGTTCAACCTGCTCGACAGCCGGCGGGCGATCGCGGTCACCGACCGGCAGGCGTACATCCTGCGGATGCGCGCGCTGGCGATGCGGGTCGCCCGGATGATGGTGGGTGAGGACGACGCCTGACCTGCTGCTCGAGGTCGGCTGCGAGGAGCTTCCCGCCATCGCCTGCCGCGAGGCGGAGTCGCAGCTGGCGCAGCTGGCGGCGAAGGCGCTCGCTGACGCCGGACTGGAGGCGGCCGAGATCCACGTCCACGTGGCGCCGCGGCGGCTGGTCGTGCGTGCGCTGGGCGTACCCGCCGAGCGGCCGGCCGTGCGCCGTGAGCAGCGGGGGCCGAAGGTCGACGCCCCCGAGCAGGCGCGGGCCGGGTTCGCACGCAAGCACGGGGTGGCGCCGGGCGCGCTGGACGAGCGGGACGGCTTCCTGTGGGCGACCATGGAGGAGCCGGCCACCCCGGCCGCCGAGCTGTTGCGGGAGGTCGTCCCGGCAGTGGTCGGCCGCATCCAGTTCTCGAAGACGATGCGCTGGGACGGCGGGCGGTTCTCCCGGCCGGTGCGCTGGCTGGTCTGCAAGCTCGACGAGCAGCTCGTCGACGTCGAGCTGTTCGGCCTGCGGTCAGGCGGGGAGTCCCGCGGACACCGGTTCCTGGGCGGCGAGGCCCGGATCGGCTCGGCATCCAGCTACCTGGAGGACGTCCGCGGCGTGCGCGTCGTCGCCGACGCCGCCGAGCGGCGGGAGCTGATCACCGAGGGACTCGACCAGGGCGGCGAGTGGATCGACCCGATGGGCAAGCTCGACGAGGTGACGTACCTGGTCGAGTGGCCGGTGGTGCTCGAGGGGTCGTTCGACGAGCGCTACCTGCTGCTGCCGCCGCGCGTCCCGATCACCGCCATGCAGTCGCACCAGCGGTATTTCCCGGTGGCCGGTGAGGAAGGCGGCCTGGCGCCGCGGTTCCTGTTCGTGGCCAACGGCGCGCTGAAGCCGGAGATCGTGATTGGCGGGAACGAGGAGGTGCTGGTCGGGCGGCTGGAGGACGCGTCGTTCGCGTACGAGCGTGACCTCGACCGCGGCATCGAAGCGATGCTGGCCGAGCTGGGCCGGGTCAGCTTCCTGGAGGGCGGCGGCTCGCTGGCGGACAAGACCGCGCGCGTCGGCGAGCTGGCGGAGCCGCTGTGCGACCGCAACGAGGCCGGCGAGGACGTGCGGATGGCCGTGCTGCGGGCGGCGGAGCTGTGCAAGGCCGACCTCGTGTCGCGCCTGGTCTCGGAGTTCTCCGACCTGCAGGGCTACGCCGGATCGGTGTATGCGCGGCAGGCGGGCGAGCCGGAGCCGGTGTGCGCCGCGGTCGAGGAGCACTACATGCCGGTGGACGCCGGCGGCGCGCTGCCGCCGGGCGAGGCGGGCGCGCTGCTCTCGGTCGCCGACAAGGTGGACACGATCGCGGTCGCCTTCGCCCTCGGGCATCAGCCGACGGGCAGCCGGGATCCGTACGGGCTGCGGCGCGCCGCGGCCGGCGCGGTGGCTATCGTGCTGGAGCGGGGCTACGAACTCGGCCTCCCGGATCTGCTGGGGATGTCGGTGGCGGCCCTCGTGCGCCAGGGGCTGGAGCTCAAGCGCAAGCCGCTGGAGGCGGTGCCGGACGCCGTCGAGTTCATCCTCGACCGGGTGGAGCCGGTGCTGCTGGCGGAGGGCGTCACGGTGGAGGAGGTGCGCGCGGCGCGGGGCGCCGGCCACGTCGCGCCGGTGCCGCTGGCGGCGCTCGCCCGGGCGCTGCGGGACGACCGCGGTTCGCCCCGGCTGGAGTCGCTGCGCGACGCGTACGGCCGATGCACGCGAATCGTGACGAAGTCCGAGGACGAGCTGGCGGTGAACTTCGACGAGCTGCTGCTCAGCGACCCGGCCGAGCACCAGTTGCTGGCGGGGCTGCGGGCGGCGGACGAGTCGCTCGCCGACTGCGTGGCGCGCCGTGACTACCCGTGCGCGCTGGCCACGGCGGCCGATCTGGTCGGGCCGGTCAACGATTTCTTCGAGCAGGTGCTGGTGATGGATCCCGACCCGGCGGTGCGCGCGAACCGGCTGAAGCTCGTGTTCAACGTGGCCGCGGCGCTTCGATCGGTCGGCGACCTGGATCGTCTTCCCGGATGACCGTCCGCCACAGCGCGTACCCGCCGGCCGT
>DATLLN010000117.1:0-3563 GCA_035537835.1 Gaiellales bacterium | reverse complement strand
CATTCGGTGCGTCCGGAACCCCGCCGGCGAGCGTCATCCTGGTGGACGACGTTCACACGACGGGCGCGACGCTGTCCGAGTGCGGGGCGGTGCTGCGACGCGCCGGCGCCGCCCGGGTCAGCGCCGTCGCCCTCGCGCGGTCGCCCGGGCCGGGGGTCTCGCCGATACCGCAATTCGGTGACGTGAACGGTGGCCTGCCTATGTGATGCTTCGGCAGGTGGAGGCAGCCTCGTCGCAGGCTCATCCGCGCCCGCTGCTCGAGGCGCTGCTCGAGCACGCCCGCGCGGTGCTCGCGGCCGACCACGTCTCCCTACGCAGCAACGACGCAGCGGGCTGGGTGCTCGAGGCGCGGTTCCGCGAGCCGCAGCGCTCGAGCGACGTGCTCGGCGAGGCGCGGCGAGCCCAGGCGCTGCACCGGTCGCTGATCGTCCACGGCCCGGCGGTCACCTACGTTCACCTGCGGGACGGCACGCCGCTGCACATGAGCCCCCAGATCGAGCGGATGACCGGCATCCCGGTCGGGGACTGGTTGTCGGGCAAGCACACGTGGAGCGACGTCCTGCACCCCGACGACCAGCCGGAGGCGTCGGCGAGCTACGGCGAGTTCATGGACCGGGGCGAGTCGTACCGCGGCTCGTACCGCATCGTCCACCGCGACGGCACCGTTCACTGGGTCGACGACCAGGCCGTCGTCCTGCACGGCGCCAACGGCGAGCCCGATGTGATCCAGGGCGTCGCGATCGACGTGACGGCGTCGAAGGAGGCCGAGCTCGCGTTGCGCTGGTCGGAGCGCCAGCTGCGGGAGATGGTCTCGGGGCTGCGGCTGATCGCGGTGTTCACCGACATGGACGGCCGGATCACCGACGTCAATCCGGAGTTCGAGCGCGTTACCGGCTGGCGGCTGGAGGACGTTGCCGGGCGGATGTGGGCCGAGGTCGGCGTCCTGCCGGATGACGCCGGACAGCACACGCGCTTCCAGGCGGCGCTGGCCGCCGGCCGGCCGATCACCCACCTCGTCGCGCCGCTCCTGCTGCGCGACGGGTCGCGGCGGCTGATCTCGTGGAACTGCAGCTCGCTGTTCGACGGCGCCGGCCGCCCGACCGGGACGGCCGGCATCGGCGAGGACATCACCGACCGCGCGGCGGCGGAGCGCGCGCTGCGCGAGAGCGAGGAGCGCTACCGCGGCCTGGCCGAGTACAACGTGGCCGGCGTCTGGCAGACCGACGCGGACGACCGCCTGGTCTACGTCAACCCCGCGCTCTGCCGGATGCTGGGCGTCACCGGCTCCACCGAGCTGTTGGGCCGGCCGCTGTCGTCGTTCCTGGCCGTCGGCGCCGAGGGCCGGGCGAGCCATGAGACCGAGCTGGTGCGCCTGGACGGCCAACGCCGGACGGCGCTCGTCTCCGCTGTCCCGCTGCGCGGCGCCGAGAGCGAGCCGGCGGGCGCGCTGGGCACGCTGGTCGACGTCAGCGACCTGCGCAACGCCGAGGCCGCACTGCGGGAGAGCGAGTCGCGACGTCAGTGGGTGCTGGGCGAGCTGCTGCGCGCCGAGCAGGCGGAGCGGGCGCGGATTGCGGCCGAGCTGCACGACGACACCGTGCAGGTGATGGCCGCGACGCTGTTCTCGCTCGACCGGCTGGAGCACGCTGACGGCGCCGATGCCGCGGCGCACGTGCGCACCGCCCGCGAGCTGCTGGCCGCTGCGACGGAGCGCACACGGCGGCTGATGTTCGAGCTGCGGCCGCCGCTGCTGGAGGCGCAGGGCCTGGGCCCGGCGCTGAACGAGCTGGCAATCCAGTTCCGCCGCGAGACCGGCGTCGAGGTGCGGACGATGCTGAGCGTGCACCGCTACCAGGAGCCGATCGAGCTGCTGGTCTACCGCGTCGTCCAGGAGGCGGTGTCCAACTGCCGCAAGCACGCACGGGCGAGCCACCTGCTGATCGTCCTCCGCGAGGACGGGCCGGCGATCGCCGGGGAGGTGCGCGACGACGGGCGGGGGTTCGACGCCCCGGCGGCGCTCGACCGCTCGCGCATGCGGCTGCACCTCGGCCTGGATGCGATGCGCGAGCGCGTGCTGCTCGCGGGCGGCGAGTACCTGCTGGACACGGCGCCCGGCGCGGGCACCCGGATCGCGTTCACGATCCCCCTCGGCGCCGACATATGATGGGGTGGCACGCCGTCTCGACCGGAAGGAGCCTCGGATGCGACTGCAGGTGAAGGGCCGACACCTCGACGTGACGGACGCGCTCTTCCAGTACGCCGAGCGGAAGCTGGGCAAGCTGTCCAAGCACCTGTCCGACGAGAGTCGGCTCGAGCTCGAGCTGATCGTCGAGCAGAACCCGAGCATCTCGGACGACCAGGTGGCCGAGGCGACGATCTGGACGAAGGGTCCGGTGCTGCGCGCCCGGGAGGCCTCGACCGACATGTACGCGTCGATCGACATGGTCGCGGAGAAGCTCGAGCGCCAGGTCAAGCGGTACCGCGAGCGGCGGTCCCGCAAGGGGGCCCAGCACATCGCGAGCCGCGTCGCGCATCTGCCGGAGCCGGTCGCAACCCTGCCCGAGGAGGACGAAGCGGTGATCGTGAAGACGAAGCAGTTCAACATGAAGCCGATGACCGAGGAGGAGGCGATGCTCCAGCTCGAGCTGATCGGCCACGACTTCTTCGTGTTCGTCCACGCGGAGAGCGATGAGGTCAACGTGATCTACCGCCGCCGCGACGGCAACTACGGACTGATCGAGCCGACTCGCTCAGGGTAGGACGCAACAAAGGGGTCTGACCCCGTTGTTGCATCTAGCCGGCGCTGATCAGCGCGGCGCCGCCCAGCGCCAGCGCGACGCCGATCCGCTGCGACCCGGCCAGCCGCTCGCCCAACCGGCGGTGCGCCACGCCGACGGTGACCACCGGGTAGAGCGACGAGAGCACGGCGACCACGGACAGCAGCCCGGCGGTCGTCGCGGCCGCGTAGCTGACGTTGGCGGCGGTGTCGAGGATGCCGATGCCGGCCAGGCCAGGGAGCGCCGGCCGGCGGACGGGCGGCCGGACGACCAGCGCCACGGCGGCGAAGATCACCACCGAGGTCACCCGCGACGCGGTCACGCCGAGCAGCGGGTCGGTCTGCGCCGCCGTCGAGAGCAGCACCAGCTGGAGCCCGACCGCCACCGTCGCCAGCAGGGCCAGCAGGAAGCTGCGCCGCTGAGCGGCCGGGTCGGGGTGTCCGTGCTCCGGCTCCCGCGAGGCGAGCACCACGCCGACCAGCGCCAGGGCGATGCCCGCGGACTGAAGCGGCGAGGGCAGGTCGCCGCCGGACAGGCTGACGATCACCGGGACGGCCGCGCTGGTCGACAGCACCGGCGCGGCGATGCTCATCGAGCCGATGGTCAGCGCCCGGTAGAACGACGTGATCGCGATGGCGCTCAGCAGCCCGGCGGCGACACCTGCCAGTGCACCCCGTGCCGAGACGTCGATGCCGCGGACGGCCGCCACCACCACCAGCGACAGCAGGCCCGCCACCTGTCCGGCCAGGATCACGGTGACCAGGGCGTTGCGGCGACTGGCCATAC
>DATLLN010000116.1:0-3983 GCA_035537835.1 Gaiellales bacterium | reverse complement strand
GGTCAGGTCGCGGGCGTCGTAGCAGGGGCGCGCCGCGACGTCCTTCGCGTCGGCCGGCACGAGCCGCCCGTCGTCGTCGCGGGCGACGAGGAAGTACTCCACCTCGGCCCCGACGAACAGCTCCAGCTGGCGGGCACGCGCCCGCTCGAGCTGCTTCGCGAGCAGCACCCGAGGCGCGAATGGCCACGGCTCGCCCTCGACGTGCGGGTCGCAGTGCACGAGGGCCAGGCCCTCCCGCACCCAGGGCAGCGGCGTGTAGGAGGCGACGTCCGGGATGGCGACCAGGTCGGGGTCGCACGGCTGCTGCCCCATGGCACCGACGGCGTAGCCGGCGAACCCGACGCCGTCGCGTTGCAGCTCGTCGGCCGCCTCGACCGGCACGAGCTTCGCGCACGGCTTGCCGGTGAGGTCGACGAAGAGCGCCAGTAGGAACCGGACGCCGTCGGCGCGGGCGCGGGCCGCCAGGTCGAAGTCGGGCGCGGGTCGGGCGGCGGCTCCGATGGGAAGGGCGGCGACGTCGAGCGTCATGGCGAGGGCTCCCTGGATGTGGCGATGCGCCTGCGCGACCACACGTATCATGCGGTGATACTAAGTATCAGAGGAAGAAACGCGGCGAAGGTTACGGCGCCGTGAAGCTCGGTTACGGGAGCGTGTGCGGCCGGTCCGAGATCGTCAGGAGTCGACGGTGCCGTAGGCGACGACCGACAGGAACCGGACGGGCAGCTCGAGGAGCTCCTGAGGGCCGTGCGCGCCCTCACCGTCGAGCTGCAGGGCGTCGCCCGGGCGCATCCGGTAGGCCGTCTCTCCGTGCCCGTACACCATCTCGCCCTCGAGCATGAAGAGCAGCTCGGTGCCCGGGTGCTGGAACAGGGGGAACACCTCGCTGCGCTCGCTGAGCGTGACGAGGTGGGCCCCCATGCGCTTGTGCGGGCCCCGCAGGGCGCCGAGCAGGATGTAGTCGTGGCCGACCCGGGTGCCGCGCTGGACGATCCGCGCCCCGGCACCGGCAGGCGTGAAGACCGCGTCGCGGTGGGTGTCGGCGCCGCGGAACAGGGCCGTCGCCGGGACGTCCAGTGCCGCCGCGATGCGGGCGACCGTCGTCAGGCTGCACGACGTCTGCGCGTTCTCGATCTTCGAGAGCATCGGCTTCGAGACCCCGGTGCGCACCGCGAGCTCACTGAGGGTGAGCCCCAACGCGAGGCGGTGCCGGCGCAGCTGGGCGCCGATGGCACGCTCGAGCGTCCCAGCTCGGTGATGCGGATGCCATGGCCACCGTCGGTGGGCTGCTTGTCGAGAAGGACCCGGTGCGCGCGGAGCGGTACCTGCGGGAAGCGGCGGCGGCGGGCCACGAGATGGCCATGTACAACCTGGGCACCCACCTCTTCGACCGCAGCCCGGGCGAGGCCGCCGTCTGGCTCCTGAAGGCGGCGCAACGCGGATACGCCCCGGCGATGAACAACCTTGCCGTGCTGATGGAGGACGAGCGGCCGACGGAGGCACTTCGCTGGTTCGCGATGGCGGCAGAGCAAGGCTCGGGCCACACCATGCGCCAGCTCGGCAAGCGGCTGCTCGACTCCGATCCGGAGGGCGCCGCCGACTGGCTGGCCAAGGCGGACGAGGCCGAGCAGGCCGATCCGCCGGTCCAGCTCCCGAACTAGTAGCGGCGATGACCCACAGCGAGACTTCGGCCCGGCCGCCTGCCCCTGGGGAGACGACCGACGTGTTCATCTCCTACGCGCACCGCGACCATGATTTCGTGAGCCGGCTGGACGCCTCGCTGCGGGCAGGCGGCCGAAGCACCTGGGTCGACTGGGAGGGCATTCCGCCCAGCGCCGAGTGGATGGCCGAGATTGAACGCGCCATCGTGCACACCCAGGCGTTCCTCTTCGTGGTGAGCCGGCACTCGGCGGCCTCCGCGATCTGCCGGGCCGAGGCCGACATCGCCGTGCGCCATCACAAGAAGCTGATACCGGTCGTCGCCGAGACGGTCGAACCGCAGCTCCTGCCGCCGGAGGTGGCCGCCCGCCAATGGATCGACGCGGGGCCGACGCGGGACTTCGCCGCAGCCGTCCTGAGGATCCTCGCGACGGTCGACACCGATCTCGATTGGATCCGGATACACACCCGGCTGCGCAGGAGGCCACCCGCTGGCAGGCGGACCGCACGAGTACCTCGCTGCTCGACGGCCGGGAGCTCGCGGACGCCGAGACCTGGTTGGCCGCCGGTGCCACCCACGAATCGCAACCGACAGCTGACCAGGTGGCGTTCATCGAGGCCAGTCGGTGGGCGGCCGGTGCGGTTCAGGCGCGGCAGCACTACGAGCGCTCGTTCGGGCTGGCCACGGCCGGGCGGCCGCAGGCCGCCGCGGCGGAACTGCTGCGGGCGGTGGAGGTGGCGCCGCGAACCGCTGACCCGACGGGGAACTCGGCCGGGGACTGGGCGAGCCACGCCTGGACGGCCTACAGGTACTCAGACGCCGAGCGCGGCCATCTGCGCGGTCGGCTGACCGCCGTCGGACCGGTGTCCGGACTTGCGTTCGACGGCCGGGCCGAGCTGGCCGCGGTCGCCGGCATGACGGGCGGTGTGCGGATTTGGGATCTCGCGCGGCTGGAGGTGGTCGCCACCGAGCACCCGGCTGGTAACGGCATCGGCCGACGGAACGGTGCGCGTGTTCGACACCGCGTCCGGTGAAGAGCTGCGGGTGCTGCGCGGTCACGACGGTGGCGCGGTGGCCGTCGCCGTCGATGCCGCCGGGCGACGTGCGGTCAGCGGAACGCTCCAGGGTGAGCTTCTGGTCTGGGACCTGATGGGCACTGCGGAACCGCGGCGGTTGCCGGCGCACGACGACTCGATCTGGGGAATCGCGGTCTCTGCGACCGGCTCGACCGCGGTGACCAGCTCGGAGGACGGCGTCGCTCGGGTGTGGGACCTGGACGCCGGCGATATCCGGCACCAGCTGACCGTTCGCAACGTCAGGCTGCGCAACCTGGCCCTGAGCCCCGACGGGACCGAGGTGGCGATCGGCTGCGGCGACTACGCGGTCCGCCGCTGGGATCTGCGGTCCGGGGAGCTGGTGGGGATCCTCACCGGGCACTGGTCGGAAGCGTTGTGCGTGGCGTACGCGCCGGACGGCTCGATGATCGCGGCGGGCGCCCAGGACGGAACCCTGATGCGCTGGGCGCGCGGTGAAGAGGATCCGCTCGACGCGGTGCTCAGCCGGCCGGGCACGGTGCTCGCAGCCGGCTTCGACCCCAGCGGCGACCGGCTGCTGCTCGGTACCGCTGACGGTTCGCTGCAGCTGTGGCACGCGGGCAGCGGCGAGCTGCTCGAGGTGCTGCGGGGCCACACCGGGCCGGTGACCGGAGTGGAGGTACACCGCGACGGGCGACGCGCGGTCAGCTGCTCGATGGACGGCAGCGTGCGCATCTGGGATCTCGTCGACGTCCGGGAGCTCCAGGCGTTCACCGACAACGAGGCGCCGGTGGCCGCCGCGCTGTTCGACGGCGACGACATCGTGGTGAGCGCCTCGGTCGGTGGTGCGATATTCGCCAGGAGCACAGCGACCGGGCGGTCGCTGCGGCATCTGCCGACCCCGCGGACGCCACAGATGGACATGGTGCTGGAGTACGGGAGCGGCGTGACGATGCAGGTGTCCATCGGCGGCCACGGGTTCTCGTCGCTGGCTCGCGATCCGGACGGTCGGTCGTTGCTCGCTGTCGCCCGGGACGGGACCTCGCGGCTGTGGCTGCGGCACCCCGAGACCCCGGAGAACCCGCCGCCGGTCGATCCGGACCAGGCCGACCCGTACGCGGCGTTCCACGAGCTCTACCGTTCGGTCGGATGGCGCGTCGTTCGCGACGGACCACGGGCCGGTGAGCTCACCCTGTACTGAGCCCGAGCCCGGCTGCCGGTGCTTCATGGGCGAGCATCCGGCGCTTCACGTCCAGCCCCCAGCGACGCCTACTTCGACCTCGCCGATGCGA
>DATLLN010000115.1:0-4865 GCA_035537835.1 Gaiellales bacterium | reverse complement strand
TCCTGCCGATGACGATCCTGATCATCGTCACCGCGCCGATCGCCGGCCGGCTGTCGGACAAGTACGGCTCGCGCTGGCTGCTGACCGGTGGCATGACGATGGTCTCGCTGTCGCTGTTCCTCGAATCGCGGATCACCGACTCCAGCGGCTACCTGACGCTGCTGCCGGCGTTCATCGTGGGCGGCATCGGCATGGGAATGACCATGTCGCCGATGACGGCCGCGGTGATGGGCTCGGTCGACCGGACCAAGGCCGGCGCCGCCTCCGGCGTGCTGTCGATGGTGCGGATGATCGGCGGCGTGTTCGGCGTCGCGGCGCTGACCGCCGTGTTCAGCCACCTGTCGGCGGCCCGCGCCGCCGAGGGCCACGGCGAGTCCGACGTCTTCATCTACGCGCTGTCCCACTCCCTCCAGTACTCGGCCCTGTTCGCCCTGGCCGGGGCCGTCGTAGCGTTCCTGTTCGTCCGGACGCACCACGAGCAGCCGGAGCGAGCAGCCGAAGAGCGCGCGCTGGCTCCGGCATACGAGGCCGGCGACTAGGTCACGTACCCGGGCCGCCGTGACGGCGGCCCGGGATTTTCCCCGAAGCCACGGTCGCGGTCGGGATCTCCCGCCCCGCGGCAGCCCAGGCCGGAAGCACCGCAGACGCTGCTCCAGCGCTACCAGCCCGTCACGGTGCTGGATGCGACCGCTCCTACGACGACTTCTACAGCTACGACTACCCGCCGGACGACCTGCTGTTGCAGGCGCACGAGGGTGACTGGGAGATGGTGACCGTGCTCGTCCGGAACGGCCGGCCGGTCACGGTGGGCTACAGCCAGCACTGCACCGGCGAGCGCCGGCCCTGGGCGGCGGTCGAGCGGTGGCAGGGCTCGACACACCCGGTGGTGTACGTGGCCGCCGGCTCACACGCGAACCTGTTCGCCGCCGGCGAGCACCCGATCGCACAGCAGTGCATCCCGCCGCAGGCGATCGCGCTGCTGCAACAGGCGAGGCTGCCGCTGCCCAGCGACCACGCGCATCCGGCCGGCGTTGCCTACGGGCCGCCCGGACTCGCCGGAGTGACGCCCACCGTGATCCGGCGCGTGACCGCCGGCGAGCCCCACTGGATGCGGTTCGCCGGGATCTGGGGCCAGGGGCAGGTGGTCCATGGACCGCGGCCGATCGGCACGGGGGTCGACGGCGCGTCGCCGCCCACGCCACCCCGCCAGGACAGCTGGCGGTTCCCCCTGCGCACGCTGTTCAGCTGGCCGCGGTCGGCGTGACCTGATCGACGGGGTCCGGGCCCTCGGGCTCAGACCCCACCGGGTGCTCCTCATAGCGCCAGAAGGCGGGGAAGGCGAGCACGATCGGCGCCACCCCGAGCATGCACAGGAGGCCGCCCGAGACGACGGACGCCTGCGTGCCGGCCGCCGCCGCCACGACGCCCGACTCGACGTCGCCGACCCGCGGGCCGCCGGCCACGACCAGCATGAAGATCGAGGACATCCGGCCGCGCATCGAGTCGGGCGTGGCCGTCTGCAGGATCGTCGAGCGGCAGACGGCGCTGACGCTGTCGGCCGCGCCGGCGATCGTCAGCGCAGCGATCGCCACCCACAGGCTGGAGGTCAGGCCGAGGACGACGATGCCGAATCCCCAGACCAGCACCGCGAAGACCACGATTCGGCCCAGCCGCCTGGCCGTCCCCAGCCAGCCGGTGGTGAACGCGGCGACCACCGCGCCCGCCGACACGGCCGCGTAGAGCAGGCCGACGCCCGCCGCCCCGGCGTGGTACACGGTCAGCGAGAGCGCCGGGAACAGGGCGCGCGGCATGCCGAACGTCATCGCCAGGATGTCGATCACGAAGCTGCCCATCAACTCCCCCCTGCTCCAGGCGAAGCGCAGCCCGCCGACCAGCGAGCGGAAGAACGGTTCGTGCCCCTCCGGCGCCGGCGGCCGCTGCGGGTGGATCATCCAGACCGAGATCAGCATTGCGATGAACGTGGCGACGTCGATCCCGTACGCCCAGCCGAGGCCGAAGACGGCGATGATCGCCCCGCCGAGCGCAGGGCCGACCACGCCGGTCAGCTGCCACAAGCCGTAGTTGAAGGAGATCGCCGAGCGCAGCCGCGTGTGGTCGACCAGGTTGGGCAGGATGGCGGCCCGGCTGGGGCGGTCGATCGCCGACCCGCCCGCGGCGACCCCGGCCAGCAGGAACAGCACCGCGACCGGCGGCGAGCCATGCACGGCGCCCAGGGCCAGCGCGGCCGACGTCGAGAGCATCGCCACCTGCGAGGCGAGCAGCAGCCGGCGACGGTCGAGCCGGTCGGCCAGGGTGCCGCCGACCAGCGACACGCAGACCAGCGGGATCAGCTCGGCGAGGCCGATCAGGCCGACCATCAGCGACGAACGGGTGAGCACGTACACCTGGTAGGGCAGCGCGACCAGCGTCACCTGGGTGCCCAGGCCGGACACGAAGCCGCCGAGCACCAGCAGCCGGTAGTCCCGCGAGTAGCGCAGCGCGCTGGTGTCGACGGCCATGCCGCGCAGCCAACTCACCACTCGTGCGGGCCCGCCCACGCCGGGACGATAGACCCGGCGGCCGGGATCAGCGGGCGCTTCGGTAGCGCCGGATCAGCGCGTTGGTCGAGCTGTCGTGCGCCAGATCGGGCTCGGCGTCCGACTCCAGCTCGGGCACGATCCGCTGGGCGAGCGCCTTGCCCAGCTCGACGCCCCACTGGTCGAACGAGTCGATGTGCCAGATCGCGCCCTGCGTGAAAACGCTGTGTTCGTACAGTGCGACCAGCTTGCCCAGCGCCGCCGGCGTGAGCTGGTCGAGCAGGATCGTGCTGGTCGGCCGGTTGCCTTCGAACACGCGGTGCGGCACCAGCGCCTCCGGTGTCCCCTCGGCCCGCACGTCGTCGGCGGTCTTGCCGAACGCGAGCGCCTCCGTCTGCGCGAACACGTTCGCCATCAGCAGGTCGTGGTGCCGACCCAGCGGGTTCAGCGGCCGCCGGAACCCGATGAAGTCGCAGGGGACCAGCACCGTGCCCTGGTGGATCAGCTGGTAGAACGAGTGCTGGCCGTTGGTCCCCGGCTCGCCCCAGTAGACCGGGCCGGTCGACCGGGCGACCCGGGTGCCGTCCAGCATCACGTGCTTGCCGTTGGACTCCATGGTCAGCTGCTGGAGGTACGCGGGGAACCGCTTCAGGTACTGGTCGTAGGGCAGTACCGCCTGCGTCTGGGCACCGAACAGGTTGACGTACCAGACGCCCAGCAGGCCCATCAGCACCGGGAGATTGCGGTCGAACGGCGTCGTGCGGAAGTGCTCGTCGACGGCGTGGAAGCCACCGAGCATCTCGCGGAACGCGGCCGGGCCAACGGCGATCATCGTCGAGAGCCCGATCGCCGAGTCCATCGAGTAGCGGCCGCCGACCCAGTCCCAGAAGCCGAACATGTTGGCGGTGTCGATGCCGAACTCGGTGACCTTCTCGGCGTTCGTCGACACCGCGACGAAGTGCTTGGCGACGGCCGCCTCGTCACCCAGTGAGGCCAGTGCCCAGTCGCGAGCGCTGTGCGCGTTGGTCATCGTCTCCAGCGTGGTGAACGTCTTCGAGCTGATGATGAACAGCGTCTCCGCCGGATCGAGATCGCGGGTCGCCTCGACGAAGTCGGTGCCGTCCACGTTCGATACGAAACGGAACGTCAGGGTGCGCAGGCTGAAATGCCGCAGCGCCTCGTACGCCATCACCGGTCCGAGGTCGGAGCCGCCGATGCCAACGTTGACGACGTTGCGGATCGGCCTGCCCGTGTGGCCGGTCCACGACCCGTCGCGGACGGCCTCCGCGAAGCTGCTCATCCGGCCAAGCACCTCATGCACGTCGGGCACGACGTCGTGGCCGTCCACCTCGATCACCTCGCCGGCCGGCGCCCGCAGAGCGACGTGCAGCACCGCGCGGTTCTCGGTCACGTTGATCCGCTCGCCCGAGAACATCGCGTCGATCCGATCGCGCAGGCCCGACGCCTCGGCCAGGTCGACCAGCAGCCGCATCGTCTCGTCGGTGACGCGATGCTTGGAGTAGTCGAGCAGGATGCCCTCGGCCTCGACGGTCAGCCGCTCGCCGCGCGCCGGATCCTCGGCGAACAGGTCTCGCAGGTGGCGATCTGCGACCGCCGCGTGGTGCTGCTCGAGACGGGCCCAGGCCGATGCGGAGTGCGAGCCTTCCACGATCGCGAACGTTACCCTGTCGGGGATGACCGGACTCGGACGTGCTGCACTGGGCTCGTGGAGCGGGGGCGTCCACATGCGGTTCGGCATGCCGATCGACTCCGACCGGCTGACCGCGCTGCTCCGCCCCGGCCCGGACGTCGGCACCGTGATCACCGCCGACGTCTACGGAACCGGCGACGCCGACCGCGCGGTGGGCGCGGCGCTGGACGGGCTCGACCGGTCGAGCTACCGGCTGGTCGGGATGATCGGCCACGACTTCGTGCGCGGCGAGCGGCAGGGGGCCAAGGGCTTTCCGCGGTTCACCGATCCCGCGCTGCGCGGCCCCGATGGGTACGGCGACTACCTGCGGGAAGCGGCCGAGCGCAGCCTCGAGCGGTGCGGCACCGACCGGTTCGACGTGCTGATGCTGCACAACCCCGACCACCTGGGCTACTCCTCGCCGGTTGTCTGGGAGGGCATGGCAGCGCTCAGGGCGGACGGCCTGACGGACGCGATCGGGGTGGCACCGGGTCCGGCCAACGGCTTCACCCTTGACGTCGTGTCCTGCCTGGACGCCCACGGCGACCTGCTCGACTGGGCGATGCTGATTCTCAACCCGTTCGAGCCGTGGCCCGGGCGGCTGGCGCTGCCGGCGTGCGAGCGCCACGGCGTCCGTG
>DATLLN010000114.1:0-9925 GCA_035537835.1 Gaiellales bacterium | reverse complement strand
GTTCGTGGACGTGCTGCCGGTGCTCGACGACTCGACCGCCGTCCGCGCCTCGTCGCCGGTGCTGTCGGGCGTCGACCTGTCCGACGCGCTGGCGCTGCGCCTGCTGGAGCTGGCGTCGTCCAGCCCGTTCGGCGCGTTTCTGTACCTGCCGAGCCGCCGCGAGGCGTGGTTCGAGCACGTTGTGCTGGGCGATGACCTCGACCCCGATGAGCTGGAGACGGCGATCGAGATCGTCGCGTCCACGGCCGACGGGCACGATGACGAGTTGGCCGCCGGCTTCGGCGGGCGCCGCTACGCCGACCTGTAGGAGCCCGAGCCGGCCTCCGCGCGCGAGATCGGCACGGCGAACGTCACCTCGGTGCCCCGGCCCGGCTCGGCGTCGATCGAGAACTCGCCCCCGGCCAGCCACAGCCGCTCGGTGACCGCGTCCAGGCCGACGTGCAGGTATGCCCGCGGCCGGTCGCGCACGCTCTGCGGGTCGAAGCCGCGGCCGTCGTCGGCCACGGTGCCGTGGACGGCGCCGCCCTGCTCGAACAGCCGCACCTCGACGCGGTGAGCGGCGGCGTGCTTGCGCACGTTCTGCACGGCCTCGCGCACCACGCGGTAGACCATGTCCTCGACGGCGGCGGGGAACCGCGAGGTCGGCGCGTCCAGCGAGACCTCGAGCCCGGACTCATCGGCCGCCTCGTCGAGCAGCGCGCCGACGGCGACGCGCAGCCCCTGCGCCTCGAGCAGCTGCGGGCGTAGCTCGAACATCAGCCGCCGGGTGCGCTCCGTCGCCTCGTACACGATCTCCCGCACTCGCTCGACCTCGCGCGGATCGACCTCGCCGTCCTCGCGGCGGGCCATCGCCGCCAGCCGGTCGAGCGAGACGAGGGTCGCCGTCAGCACCTGGACGGTGTCGTCGTGCAGCTCGACGGCGATCCGCGAGCGCTCGGCGTCCTCGGCGCGCAGCACCATCCCCAGCACCCGGCGACGCCGCGTCTCGCTCTCACGCAGCGCCTCCTCCGAGATCCGGTGCTCGGTGACGTCGAGGCCGATGCTGGCGGCGGCCCACGGCTGCCCGTCGGCGTCCAGCAACGGCGCCGTCCACCAGCCGTACCTGCGCTCGCCGTGGGCACGGCTGGGCACGACCGACTCCGACGTGGTCATCACCTCGCCGCGGCCGAGCAGCTCGTAGTACCCGCGTTCCATGTCGCGCCGCGACTCGATCGCCACGGCGTCCAGCCAGTGCCGGCTCAGCAGCTCCTCCGGCCGCCGGCCGAGCACGCCGGCCAGATGCTGGTTGCAGTAGACGATGTGGCCGTCCATGTCCTCGATCACGGCGGCCAGCGGGATCGCGTCGAGCATCCCCCGCAGTACCTGCTCGGCGCGCCGCTCGGCGACCTCGGCGCGGTGGCGGTCGGTGACGTCCGTGATCACGCCCTGGACGACCCGGACGTGTCCGGTGTCGTCCCGCAGCGGCGTCGAATGCTCCTGCACCCAGCGCTGCGCACCGTCGGGCATCAGGATCCGGTACTCGTCGCTGAACTCATGGCCCTCCCCCAGCGCCTCCTGCCAGGCGGCCCGCACGCGTGCGCGGTCTTCGGGGTGCACGCGCTGCTGCCAGACGCCGGTGTTGCGCATCCACTCGTCACGCGAGCAGCCGTACAGCTCCTCGATCTGAGGGCTGACGTAGACCGGCGTACCGTCGGGACCGTCGACGTACGTCGCGGCCGGAATGCGCTCGATCAGCGCTCTGTACAGAGCTTCCGTCTCGGTCACCAACTGCTCCCCCAGATGACAACACCGGGACACGTGCTGGTCAAACGATAAACGATCGGGCGGCTCCCCGCCGGTGTGCCGGCCCGCCCGGCGACCGTGGTATCGTCATCCGCCGATGGGCGAGATCAGCGGTGGAAAGCTGGCGATGTGGGTGATCGGCGGAAGCATCGTGCTCGCCTCGATCATCACCGTCGCGCACCTCGGCATCGACGGCTATCCGTGGGGCTGGACCGGGCTGATCGTCGCCGCGATCATGTCCGTGGTTGCGTTCGCGCTCGGCGAGTGGGAGTAGCTCAGCTCGTCGGCAGCAGCTCGACCGGGTGGACGACCGGTAGGTCGCCCCACCCCAGGTCGCGCAGCGCCGCCGTCAGCTGAAGCGCGCAGCCCGGGTTCGCCGTGGCGACGACGTCCGGCCGGGCGTCCAGGATCGCCTGCGCCTTGCGGCGGCCCAGCTCGCGCGCAGCCTCGGGCTGCGTCAGGTTGTAGATCCCGGCCGAGCCGCAGCAGGTGTCGGCGCCCTCGATCTCGACCAGCTCCAGGCCCGGCACGGCGCGCAGCAGCTCGCGCGGCTGCTCGCGCACCCCCTGGGCATGCCGGAGGTGGCAGGCGTCCTGGTAGACGACGCGGCGGGTGGTGCCAGAGGGGTGAGGAACCTCTGGCACCGGCGGCCCCAGCTCCGCCAGCAGCTCCGTCACGTCGCGCACCGACGCCGAGAAGCGCCGCGCCTCGTCCGTGCCCAGCAGCTCGCCGTACTCCTTCACCGCCGACCCGCAGCCGGCGGCCGTGACGACGACGCGGTCGTGGCCGCGCAGCGCCGCGATCGTGGCCAGCGCCCGCTTGCGCGCCTCGACCTCACGGCCCGCGTGCAGCGCCAGCGCGCCGCAGCAGCCCTGGCCGGGCGGCACCACGACCTCGCAGCCGCGACCGGCCAGCGCCTCGGCCGACGCCCGGTTGACGCGGCCGAAGAAGACGCGCTGCACGCACCCCTGCAGGAGCGCGACGCTCATCCGCCGCCCGCCCCGCGCGGGGGTCACCGGATCGGGCGCGGCGCGCATGTCGGCGAAGCTGACCCGCGGTGCGAGCCGGCTCGGCCGGATGCCCAGCGCCAACGGCCAGGAGACCGCGCGCAGCCGCCCCGGGTGCGGGAACAGTGCGAACACGCCGCGGTCGAGCAGCCGGTCGCGGAGGCCGGTCGGCGCGTCCTCGCGCCGGCGCACGCGTGTCCGCTCGATCAGCGTGTCGTAGCGGACGCCGCTGGGGCACGCGGTGACGCAGGCCAGGCAACCGAGGCAGCGGTCGATGTACGGCGCCGCGGCCTCCATCTCGATCTCGCCCTCCTCGAGCATCGACATCAGGTGGATCCGGCCGCGCGGCGAGTCCATCTCCTCGCCCCACAGCTGGTAGGTCGGGCATGCCGGCAGGCAGAACCCGCAATGCACGCAGGTGTCGATCAGGTCGCGGGTGTCCTCGGAGCCGATCACCGCACCGCGAACCGTCCGATCACCCGGCGCTCGAGCGGCGTCGGATCGGCCGCAACCGACGCCACATCGGCGAACAGCCAGCCGCGCGCCCAGCGGCCGACCACCGACGTCGCGCCCTGGCCGGTCAGGCTGCGGACGAGCTCGGGCGCCTCCGCCGGCGGGCAGCGCCACAGCTCGAGACCCGCCTGCCGCTCGCGATGGCCGGCCCACAGCGCCTCGTCGTCCTCCTCGATCTCGCCGCCGACCGCCGCCTGCGCCTGTCTGGCGAGCTCATGGGCGACCGGGCTCTCGAAGCGCACCAGCAGCCGCTCCTCGGGCAGCTGCACCTCGACGCACGCGGGCATCAGCGGCTCCAGCGCGGCCGGATCGCACAGCGGCGTCACCAGGGTCGCCGTCTGCGCGGGGCGCGGATGCAGGCGGAGCGTCAACTCGAGCAGCTCGCCGAGCGCGCCATGGGCGCCAGTGAACAGCTTTGGCAGGTCGTAGCCGGCGACGTTCTTCACCACCTTGCCGCCGCCGCGGACAACGGTGCCGTCCGGGAGCCGCGCGCGGATGCCGAGCACCAGGTCGCGGGGCAGTCCGTAGCGGTGCGCCCGCGGCCCGAACAGCGCGCGGTCGAACGCCTCGCCGACGGTCAGCTCGTCGGCGCCCGGCGGGTCGAGCGCCAGCATCTGGCCGGCCCTGGCCAGCCCCCGGTCGAGCTCCGCCAGCGTCGTCCCCGCCTCGACGGTGCAGGTGAGATCGCCCGCGGCGTGCTCGATCACCACCGGTCGATCACCCCCTCCCGCTCCAGCGGGTGCTGTCGGTAGGGGCCGGGCACCTCGCCGCACAGCCGCGGCGTCGGGAACAGCTTGCCCGGGTTGCACAGTCCCTCCGGGTCGAAGCCGCAGCGGACGCGGTGCATGGCCAGCAGATCGTCTTCGGTGAACATCCGCGGCATGTGCCGCGCCTTGTCGAGGCCGACGCCATGCTCGCCCGTCAGCGAGCCGCCGGCGTCGAGACACGCGATCAGGATCTGCGACGCGAGCTCCTCGGCCTGCTCGGCCTCGCCCTCCACCTGGCCGTCGTAGAGCACCAGCGGGTGCAGGTTTCCGTCGCCCGCATGGAAAACGTTGGCGACGCGCAAGCCGTGCGCCTTGGAGAGCTCGCCGATCCGGCGCAGCGTCTCCGGCAGCCGGGTGCGCGGAACGACCCCGTCCTGGACGTAGTAGTCGCGGCTCAGGCGGCCCATCGCGGGGAAGGCCGCCTTGCGGCCGCGCCAGAATCCGGCGCGCTGCTCATCGTTCTCGGCGCGGCGAACGGTGCGTGCGCCGGCCGCCTCGCAGATCGCGACCACCCGGCCGAGCGTCGCCTCGACCTCGGCCGCCGGTCCGTCCAGCTCGACCAGCAGGATCGCGCCGGCGTCCAGCGGCAGGCCGACGTGCAGCGCGTGCTCGGCGGCCTGGATGCTCAGCTCGTCCATCATCTCGATCGCGGCCGGGATCACGCCCTCGGCGATGATCGCCGACACCGCCTCGCCGGCCGCGTCAGTCGACGCGTAGTCGGCGAGCAGCGTCTCCACCCGCTGGGGTTTGGGAAGCACGCGCACCAGCGCCTCGGTGACGATCCCCAGCGTCCCCTCGGAGCCGACCACCACGCCCAGCAGGTCGAGCGAGCCCCACGGATCGAGGTGGACGATCTCGCCGTCGGCCAGGACGACCTCGGCCTCCAGCACGTGGTTGGTCGTGAAGCCGTACTTCAGGCAGTGGGCGCCGCCGGAGTTCTCGGCGACGTTGCCGCCGATCGTGCAGACCTGCTGCGACGACGGATCGGGCGCGTAGTACAGGCCGTGCGGCGCGACCGCCCTGGTCACGTCGAGGTTGGTGACGCCGGGCTGCAGCCGGACGCGGCGGTTGGGTACGTCGACCTCGAGGATCGCGTTCATCCGGGAGAGGCCGATCACGACTCCCTCGGCGACCGGCACGGCGCCGCCGGACAGGCCGGTGCCCGCCCCGCGTGCCACGAACGGCACCCCGGATGTCCGGCAGGCCCGCACCGCGGCGGCCACCTGGGCCGTCGACGTCGGCAGCACCACGGCCTGAGGGATCGCCCGGTGGCTGGCGAGCCCATCGGTCTCGTACGTGCGGAGCGCGGCGGGCGCCGTGATCATGTTGTCGGGACCCACCGCGCCCGCGAGATCGGCCAGGAGGCTCACCCGAGGGAGCCTACCCGCGGTGCGATACTCCACGGATGAGGGTGCTGGTGACCGGGGCGACCGGCTACATCGGTGCGGCGGTCGCCGAGGCCCTGGGCCGCGCGGGTTACGAGGTCGCCGGCACTGCGCGCACCGACGATGCGGCGGCGGCCCTGGAGGGCCGCGGCATCGAGCCGGTGCGAGCCGACCTGCGGTCGCCGGAGTCGCTCGCCGAGCCTGCGCGGGCGGCCGACGCGGTCATCCACACGGCGGCGACGCAGGAGGACGATATGGGGCCGGCCGAGCGCGCGGCGGCCGGCGTGCTGCTGGCCAGCGGCACGCGCGTCCTCTTCACAAGCGGCGTCTGGGTGTACGGCGGCGCGCCGCCGGGCGAGGTGCTGGACGAGGACTCCGAGCCCGATCCGGTGCGGATCTACTCGTGGCGGCCGGCGCTGGAGCAGGAGGTGCTCGAGGCGGGCGGGACTGTGATCCGCCCGGGCATGGTGTACGGGCGCGGCGGCGGCCCGATGAACCAGTTCGCCGGCATGGCGGACGAGCACGGCGTACCCCGGCACGTGGGCGACGGCCGCAACCACTGGTCGATCGTGCACGTCGACGACCTCGCCGATCTCTACGTGCTGCTGCTCGAGGCGGCGTGTCCCGGCACCCTGCTCAACGGCATCACCGGCGAGCCGATCGAGGTGCGCGAGCTGGCCGCCGCCGCGTGCGCCGGCGCCGGGGCGCCGCCCCCGGTCGAGTGGCCTCGCGACGATGCCGCCCACGAGCTCGGCTACACGATGGCGGAAGCCCTCACCCGCGACCATCGCATCAGCGGCGCGCGGGCACGCGAGCAACTCGGGTGGCGACCGCCGGAACGGTCACCACTCGAGGAGCTGCGTCAACCAGTCAGTTCGTGAGGCGCATGCGCTGCCCGGTATGCTCCGCGGCATGCGTGAGCCAGTCGCGGGAACCAAGCCGATGGGCGCCTACTCGCCCGGGATCATCGCCGAGGGGCGCTTCGTCTACGTGGCCGGGCAGGGGCCGTTTCGCGACGGCGAGTTCGTGCCGGGCACGATCGAGGAGGAGACCCGGCTGACGATCGAGAACCTGACCACGGTGCTCGGCCAGGCCGGCGCAACGCTGAGCCAGGTCGTCCGCTGCGGCGTGTTCCTCGCGGACGTCGGCGACTTCGCGGCGATGAACGCGGTCTACGCCGAGATCTTCCCCGACCCGAAGCCCGCGCGGACGACGATCGGGTGCGCGCTGGCCGGCGGGATCAAGGTCGAGATCGACTGCGTCGCCGTGCTGCCGCACTAGCGATGGACGACCTCGTCGGCCGCCACGTCAGCGAGCTCGACACGCCGATGCCGGTGATCGACCTGGACGCGATGGAGCGCAACATCGCACGGCTGGCAACGCACGCCCGCGACCGCGGCATCAGCCAGTGGCCGCACACCAAGACGCACAAGAACCCGGAGATCGCGCGGATGCAGCTCGACGCCGGGGCCGGCGGGCTGACGGTCGCCAAGCCGGGCGAGGCCGAGGTGATGGCGTCGCACGGCCTCGGCCCGCTGCTGCTGCACTACCCGAGCTTCGGCGCCGAGAAGTGGCGGCGGATCGCGGGCGTCGCTGCGACTACCGACCTGACCGTGGCGCTCGACTCGGCCGACGTCGCCGAGCCGCTGGCCCGCGAGCTCGCAGCCCGCGGCGTCACCGCGCAGGCGCTGGTCGAGCTGGACGTCGGCATGCGCCGCACGGGCGTTGAGTCGCCGGCGGCGGCGCTGGCGCTGGCACAGACGATCGACCGGCTGGACGGGCTCGAGCTGGCCGGCCTCTCGTGCTACCCCGGCCATGCCCGGGGCACCGAGCAGGAGATGCGCGGCGCGCTGGCCGCGGTGGAGTCCACGCTCCAGGAGACGATCGGGCTGCTCCGCGACGCGGGGCTGCGCTGCGACCGGGTGTCCGCGGGATCGACGCCGTCGATGATGCTCTCGGAGCTGGTGCCGTCGATGACCGAGCACCGGGCCGGCACGTACGTGTTCCTCGACCGGTCGGAGATCGTCCGAAACGGGCTCGGCGAGGACGACTGCGCGCTTCGCATGCACGCCACCGTCGTCTCGGTCAGCAACGGGCGGATGGTGCTCGACTCAGGGTCGAAGGCGCTGTCCGACGCCGCCTACCTCGGCCCCGGCGGCCAGGGCCACGGTGCGATCGCCGGGCACCCGGAGGTCGCCGTCGAGCGCTTGTCCGAGGAGCACGGCGTGTGCGACATCTCGGCCAGCGAGCGCGCGTGGCGGGTCGGCGACCGGGTCGAGGTGATCCCCAACCACGTGTGCGTGATGGTCAACCTCCACGACACGCTGTGCGGCGCCCGCGGCGGGGTGGTCGAGCGGGTGTTCGCCGTCGAGGCGCGGGGGATGGTCAGGTGAGCTCGGAGAGCATCATCTGCATCAGCCCGCCCTGCCGGTAGACGCGGACGTCCGCCGGCGCGTCGAGCCGGGCCAGCGTCATGAACCGCTTGGCGCCGCCGTCGACCTCGACCTCGACCTTGTCGCCGACCCCGATCTCGCCGAGGCCGCGGATCGTGAAGGTCTCGCGGCCGGTCAGCCCCAGCGACTCGGCGGAGTCGCCCGGCAGGAACTGCAGGGGGATGACGCCGAGCGCGACCAGGTTCGAGCGGTGGATCCGCTCGTAGCTCTCGACGATCACCGCGCGGACGCCCAGCAGCGCGCTGCCCTTGGCCGCCCAGTCGCGTGAGGAGCCCGAGCCGTACTCCTTGCCGCCGATCACCACCAGCGGCACGCCCTCCTCGGCGTAGCGCAGCGCGGCGTCGTAGATCGCCATCTGCTCGCCGTCGGGCAGGTGCAGCGTGAAGCCGCCCTCGACCGGGTCGACCAGCCGGTTCCTCAGCCGGATGTTGGCGAACGTCCCGCGCACCATCACCTCGTGGTTGCCTCGTCGGGCACCGTAGGAGTTGAAGTCGCGCGGCTCGATGCCGTGCTCGATCAGGTAGGTGCCCGCCGGCGTCGTGCTGGCGATCGAGCCGGCCGGCGAGATGTGATCGGTGGTCACCGAATCGCCGAGCAGCGCCAGGACGCGGGCATCGACGATGTCGGACAGGTCGGGCTCGCGCTCGAAGAACGAGACCTCGCGCACGTACGTCGAACTCTCGTCCCAGGCGAACAGCTCGCCCTGCGGAACCGGCAGCTCCCGCCACCGCTCGTCGCCGTCGAAGATCCGGCCGTACTGGGTGGCGTAGAGGTCGGCGCCCAGCGACCCGGTCATCGCCTCCTGGATCTCGTCGGCGGTCGGCCAGACGTCGCGCAGGAACACCGGGCTGCCGTCCGAGCCGGTGCCCAGAGGCTCCGTCGTCAGATCGCTGTTGACCGTGCCGGCCAGGGCGTAGGCGACCACCAGCGGCGGCGACGCAAGGTAGTTCCCGCGCACCTGCGGATGGATCCGGGCCTCGAAGTTGCGGTTGCCCGAGAGCACGGCGGCGACCGACAGGTCGCGCTCGGTGATCTCGCCGGCCCCGTCCTCCGGCAGCGGCCCGGAGTTGCCGATGCAGGTGGTGCAGCCGAAGCCGACCAGGTTGAAGCCCAGCGCGTCGAGATCCTTTTGCAGGCCGGATTTTTCGTAATAGTCGGCGACCACCTGCGAGCCCGGCGCGAGCGAGGTCTTCACCCACGGCTTGACAGTGAGCCCCTTGGCGACCGCCTTGCGCGCCAGCAGGCCGGCGGCCACCATCACCGACGGGTTCGAGGTGTTGGTGCAGGACGTGATCGCTGCGATCACCACGTCGCCGTGACCGAGATCGTGATCGCGTCCGGCAACCGGGACGCGCTTTGTCATCTCCGACGCCTTGTTGAACTCCTTGTCCATCGAGCCGGCGAAGCCCGACTTCACTTCCTTGAGCGCAACGCGGTCCTGCGGGCGCTTGGGGCCGGCGAGCGAGGGCTCCACCGAGCCAAGCTCCAGCTTGAGCACGTCGGTGAAGACCGGATCCTGCGTGGTCTTGGTGCGGTACATGCCCTGCGCCTGCGCGTAGGCCTTGACCAGGTCGAGCCGTTCCTTGCTGCGGTTGGTGTCGTCGAGATACGCCAGCGTATCGTCGTCGATCGGGAAGAAGCCGCAGGTCGCGCCGTATTCGGGCGCCATGTTGCCGAGCGTGGCGCGATCCGCGATGGTCAGGCCGCCAAGGCCGGGGCCGAAGAACTCGACGAACTTGCCGACCACGCCGCGCTTGCGCAGCATCTGCGTGACGGTGAGCACCAGGTCGGTCGCAGTGATGCCTTCCTTGAGCTTGCCGGTAAGCTTGACGCCGATCACCTCGGGCAGAACCATCGAATAGGGCTGGCCGAGCATCGCGGCTTCCGCCTCGATACCGCCGACGCCCCAGCCGAGCACCGACAGGCCGTTGACCATCGTGGTGTGCGAGTCGGTGCCGACCAGCGTGTCTGGATAGGCGATCTCGGCGGTGATCGTCTTGCCGTCGACCTTCACCTTG
>DATLLN010000113.1:0-19015 GCA_035537835.1 Gaiellales bacterium | reverse complement strand
ACCGGCCCCGAGCCGCTCGACCCGGCGTTCACCCCCGAGGTGCTGCGCGAGGCGATGCAGCGCAGGCCGGGACAGCTTCACGCGTTCCTGCGCGACCAGCGAAACGTGGCCGGCATCGGCCGCGGGTACTCCGACGAGATCCTCCACGAGGCGAAGCTCTCCCCGTTCGCGCGGACGGCGACCCTCGACGACGAGCAGGTGGCGCGGCTGCACGCCGCGATCGTCCACCAGCTGTCGGACGCCGTCGAGCGGATGGTGCCGCTGTCCACCAAGGGCCTGGCGGGCCACGCCCACCGCGGCTACACCGTGCACGACCACGCCGGCGAGCCCTGCCAGGTGTGCGGCGACACGATCCGCACGGTCTCCTTCGAGGAGCACACTGTGCACTACTGCCCGACCTGCCAGACCGGCGGCCGCATCCTCGCCGACCGCCGCATGTCGAAGCTGCTGCGCTAGTGCGACAGGGGGTCAGGAACCTCGTCGCACCCACCGTTCGTGCGCTGTCAGAGCCAGACCGCGGGTGCGACACCGGGGTCTGACCCCGTGGCGCCGGAGGTAGTGCCTTTGCACATGACGCTAGGATTCCGCCCATGCTTGAAGGGACAACCTTCCACGAGGACCTCCAGGCCACCGAGCCCGAGGTGCACCTCGCCCTGACGCGGGCGGGCGTGACCGGCGTCCAGAAGGTGATCCGCATCGCGCACGGCGGCACCGAGCTCCTCTACTACGCCGACATTGACTGCTACGTCGACCTCGACCCGGCACAGAAGGGCGTCCACATGTCGCGCTTCCCGGAGACGGTCGCCGAGGCCATCGACCAGGTCGTGATCGGCGAGTCGCTGCACGTCGAGGACCTGGCGCAGCACATCGCCGAGCGGGTCGTCGAGCGCCAAGCGGCGGTGCGCTCCGAGGTCACCATCCGCGCGAAGTTTCCGGTCACCCGCACCACGCCGGTGTCCGGGCTGCCGACGCAGGAGATCTACCAGCTGATCGGCCGCTCGCTGGCGAACGGCGGCGCATCCCGGCGCATGGTCGGCGTCGAGGTGCGCGGGCTGAACGCCTGCCCGTGCGCGCAGGGGCTCGTCCGGGAACGCGCGTCCGAGCGACTGACCGACGCCGGCTACGACTCGGCGCAGATCGCCGAGATCTTCGACCTGCTGCCCGCCGCCACGCACAACCAGCGGGCCGAGGCGACGCTGATGATCGGCACCAAGCGCGAGATCGACGCGCGCGACCTGATCGCGATCGCCGAGGAGTCGATGAGCGCGCCGGTGTTCGAGCTCCTGAAGCGGCCCGACGAGCTGTATGTGGTCGAGCGCGCGCATCTCCACCCTCGCTTCGTCGAGGACTCGGTGCGGCTGATGGTCGCCGGCACGCTGGACCGCTACGGCGACCTGTCGGACGGCTGCTTCGTGCAGGCCCGCCAGATCAACTTCGAGACGATCCACAACCACGACGTGCTCGCCGAGCGCCACGGCGTGGTCTCGGAGCTTCGCGCCGAGCTGGCCGGCCACCGACCCGAAGGCGAGCACACCACGGCCGACGCCTGGCTCGGCAACCGCTGAGCCAGACCTAGTACACGATCACGGTGCGCGCGCCCTCGCCGCGGCGCATCAGGTCGAACGCATCGTTGACGCCGTCCAGCCCCGTGCGGCCGGTGATCATGCGATCGATCGGCAGGCGCCCGGCCAGGTGCAGGCGTGCCAGCCGCGGGAAGTCGGCGCCGGGCCGCGACGAGCCGTAGGTGCAGCCCAGCAGCGTCTTGCCGGCCGACGAGAAGTCGAGCGGGTCGATCCGCACGTGCTGGCCGCTGGGCGTCATCCCGACCAGGGTCAACGTCCCGCCCTTGGGCATGATCGAGAGGCCCCACTCGATCGTTGGGACGAGACCGATCGCCTCGAACACGTGGTCCGGGCCTCCGGGGATGATCGCCGCAACGTCCGCGCCGGCGCCCTCGCCGCCGCGGACGGCGTGGGTCGCGCCGAGGTCGCGCGCCATGTCCAGCTTCTCGTCGTGCAGGTCGACGGCGATGATCGGGTCGGCGCCCGCCAGCGCGAGGCCGAGCACCACCGACAGCCCGACGCCGCCGCAGCCGATCACGACCGCCGACGACCCGGGCTCGACCCGAGCGGTGTTGACCACCGCGCCAACGCCGGTGGTGACACCGCAGCCGATCAGCGCACCCACCTCGGCCGGCAGCTCGGGCGGCACCGGCACCGCCGCCGCGGCGGCCACCACGGCCCGCTCGCCGAACGAGCCCACACCGAGGTACGAGCGCACCGCCTCGCCGCCGGAGCGGCGCAGCCGCGCCGTCCCGTCGCTCATCAGGTGGTCGTCCGAGCTCGAGCGCTGGCAGATCCACGGCCGGCCCTCGAGGCAGCGGTCGCACATGCCGCACGGCGCATACCAGGAGAGCACGACGCGGTCGCCGGCCGCCACCCCAGCGACGGCGTCGCCGACCGCCTCGACCTCGCCGAATCCCTCGTGGCCGAGCACGATCGGCGGATCCTCCGGCCACTCGCCCTCCACCACGTGCAGGTCGGAATGGCAGATTCCCGACGCCAGCATCCGCACGCGCACCTCGCCGGCCCGCGGCTCGTCGACCTCCAGCGTCTCCAGCTCGAGCGGGCGGTTCGCGCCCGTGAACACGGCGGCCTGCATGGGCCGACCCTACTCGGTGCGCGACCGGCGTGCCCTGGGCAGGTTCAGGCGGTTCTCCGTGCCCGCTCGCAGGCGGGCGACGTTCTCCCGGTGGCGCCACAACACGAACACGGCCGCCACGAGCGTGTAGGCGGTGATCGCCCAGGGCTGCCCCGAGATCACGCACAGCACGGAGTAGCTGAACGCAGCCACGATCGACGCGACCGAGACGTACCGGGTCGCGAGCCCGACCAGGATCCAGATGACGAAGACGGTGACGCCGATCCAGGGCACCAGCGCAAGCATGGTGCCGGCGCCGGTGGCAACGGCCTTGCCGCCACGGAAGCCTAGCCAGAACGGGAAGGCGTGGCCGAGCACGGCGGCCACCGAGGCGAGCACCGCGGCATCCGCGCCGCCGATCTCGCCGCCGATCCACGCGGCGACGGCACCCTTGGCGATGTCAAGCACAATCACCGGAACCCCGACCTTCGGGCCGAGCACCCGCACGGCGTTGGTGCCGCCGGTGTTGCCGCTCCCCACGGTGCGCAGGTCGACGCCCTTCAGCCGGCCCGCCCAGTACCCGAACGGCAGCGAGCCGAGCAGGTAGCCGACCATCAGCGCGAGCAGGCCGTCGCTCATGCCGGGGCTCGCAGGACGTCCCGCGCCGAGATGAAGTAGTCGATCCCCGACCAGATGGTGGCGGCCACGGCGGCGGCGACCAGCACCGTGGTCGCCGTGTGCGGCGGGTCATCGATGATCAGGGCGATCACGGCCGCCACCTGCAGCGTCGTCTTGATCTTGCCCCACGGCGAGGCGGCGATCACCATGTCGTGGCTGACAGCGATCAGCCGCAGACCGGTGACGGCGAACTCACGGGCGATGATCACCATCGCCACCCACGGCGCGAGCCGGTCGAGCCCGACCAGCGAGATCAGCGCGGCCGAGATCAGCAGCTTGTCCGCCAGCGGGTCGAGCAGCGTCCCGATCGTCGACACGGCGTGGCGCGACCGCGCCAGGTAGCCGTCGAGCGAGTCGCTGGCGGCGGCCACGGCGAACACCACGACCGCCAGGGCGTCGCCGCCGGGCACGGAGCCGAGCAGCGCGACCATGAACACGGGGATCAGCAGGATGCGGAAGAGCGAGATCCAGTTGGGGAGCGTCATGGGAGGCGCACAGGGTATCGACTTGGTCGCTAGATCGGATTGCGGCGCCAGAGCTCGGCGGCCAGCAGCTCGGCGACCACGGTCTCGGTCAGGCAGGCGACGACATGCTCGCCGTGGCCGGCGATGGGGATGGTCGCCGTCGCCCCGGCGACCTCGCGTCCGACGCACACGACGTCGAACCCCCGCTCCGCGCGCCACTCCATGACGCCGGCGTCGTACCGCGAGCCGGGCATCAGCAGCAGGCGGTAGCCCGGCCGCTTGGTCAGGTAGACGTCGACGTGCAGCCAGTCGCCGGTTTCGCACCCGTCGGCGACGATGCGCGGCGCCTCGCGCAGCATCAGCGCCGACTGCAGCGAGGAGCCGATCCGCTCGGCCGGCGCCGAGGCCCACACGCCCGCGCCGCCCTCGGCCAAGTCGGCCAGCGGCGGCAGCCACTCCGACCGCCGGGCGATCAGGTCGGCCGATGCCTCGGCCGCTCCGCGAACGGCGTCGCCGCCCGCGCCGGCCGCCAGTAGCAGCACCGCCAGCGTGCAGGCGTACGAGCGGCACGCGATCCCGCCCTGCTCCGGCCCGGCGAGCACCGGCACGACCACGTCGGCGCCGCGCGCCAGCTCGCTGTCGTCGCGGTTGGTGACGGCAACCACGGTCGAGACGCCGGTGTGCCTGGTCATCGCCTCGATGGTCTCGTCGGAGCCGCCCGATGCCGAGACGACGAGCGCCAGCGTGTCGCCGGCCGGCGGCTGCGGCGTGCCGGTCGACGCCAGCTCGACGTACGCGTCGTGGCCGCGGGCGCGGAGCAGCGCGGCCGCCGTATGCGATGCGTACGCCGACGACCCCATCCCGATCAGCAGCACCCGCCGGCCGTCGACCGCGGGCAGGCCCCCGGATCCGTAGGCGTCGGCCACCCGGAGCAGCGCCTCCGGCTCGGCGAGGATGTCCGACTGGAACCCCTCGACGTTCACGACGGATGCTCCAGCAGCCAGCGCATGCCGCCGGTGGCGACATGCGTCCAGTCCGGCAGGAACGTGGCCGCGTAGACGTACTCGTACGTCTCCTTCTCGAACTCGAGCGCCCGCAGCAGCACCGGATCGTGGTCGCCGTAGGCGTCCAGGAACGCCGCCCGCGCGCGGACGAGCCAGTCCTCGATCGCGGCCGTGGTGCCCGGCCGCACGTCGCGGTCGACGTGCCGGGCGAGATGGTCGAACGACCGAAGCATTGCGGCCACGTCGCGGAGCTGCGTGCCCGGCCGGCGGCGCTCCGCGAGCGGGCGCCCCGGCTCGCCCTCGAAGTCGACCACGCGCAGCTCGCCGCCCGACTCGAGGATCTGGCCGACGTGGTAGTCGCCGTGCACGCGGGCGACGACCGGAGGCGTCGCGGGCCGCTGCAGCCCGGCGAGCTCCTCGCGGACAGCCGGCGCCCACTCCCGCAGCAGCTCGCCGTCGGCGCCGCCGACCAGCGCCAGCGCGCGGTCGAGCTGCCGGTCGGCGGCCTCGCGCCAGCCGGCCAGCTCGTCCGGGCCGGCGACCAGCGTGCCCATCTCCCGCAGCGCGGCGTGGAGCGCGGCCGTCTGCGCGCCGAGTCCGGCGAACGGCGCCGCCTGGCCCTCCAGCGCGCACTCGATCGCCCAGTCCCAGCCTGCCCGGGCGTCGGGCACGTACGCCTGCGCCATCGCCAGCGCGTGGTCGCCCCAGCGGACGGCCCCGGCGTAGGCGGGCGCGAAGGCGACATGCGCGCGCTCGGTGAGGAACCGGCCGATCTCGATCTCCGGGTGCTCGCCCGGCTCGACCCGCCGGTAGACCTTGAGCACCAGCCGCTCGCCGACCACGTACGAGGTGTTGGTCTGGTCGTCGGTCAGCCGCCGCGACGCGCCGCCGGGCGGCACCAGGCCGGCCAGCGCCGGCCCGGGCTCGAAGCGGAACTCGGCCGCTCGGCCGGCCTGCGTGCGGCCCTCGACCAGCGCCGTCGCCAGCGCGCGGCCGGCGCCGTCCTCGTCGTCGAGCCACAGATACCGCTCCCTGGCGCCGCCGGCGTCGGTCACCGAGAGCACCCGCACGGCACCGCCGTCGAGCTCCATCCGGTCGTCCTCCTCCACGCCGGCGATGGCGGCACCCTTGCCGCCGTACCAGCGGGCGGCGGCGATCAGCTCAGGATCAACCGCCTGCGACACGTTCGATCAGATCGGCGGCCCGCACGGTGCCCGGGCTCGCCTGCAGGCCGCGGGCGATGCCGGCCATCCGCTGCCTCAGACCGTCGTCCGCCAGCAGCCGATCGATCGCGTCCCGCATCTGCCCGTCGGTGAACGCGTAGGTGTCGAGGCGCACGCCGAACCCGGTCTCGTCGACCCGCTGAGCGTTGTCGTGCTGGTCCCAGAACACCGGCATCGCGATCATCGGCTTGCCGTGGTGGAAGCACTCCGTCGTCGTGTTGTTGCCCCCGTGGGTGATCACCAGGTCGACCAGCGGCAGGATCGCCGGCTGGGGAACGAACTCCTCGCCCCACATGTTGTCCGCCAGCTCGTACAACTCCGCCTGCGGCCCCTTGGACACGATGAACCGGTGCGGCACGTCGGCCAGCGCCTCGACCAGCCGCTCCATCACCGGCACGTCGGCCGAGGCCAGCGACCCCAGCGAGAGGTAGATCAGCGAGCCCTCGCGGTCGCGCAGGTTGTCGGGGATCTCGAAGCTCTCAACCTCGGGCCGGCGAACGCACGACCCTAGCCGCTGCCAGGTCGGGCCGAGCGGCTGGGCCCGCCGATAGTCGGCCTCCTCCGGGTACAGGTAGAGGTTGAGGTCAGGGGACTGGTGGATGAACCGCAGGTCGTCCAGCGGCGGCGTGCCCTGCGCCTGCGACCACTCGTCGAAGTCCTTCCACATCGTCCGGTGCGTGCGCTCGTACTCGGCGCGGAAGGCGTCCCAGCCGGAGCGATCGGCGGCGGGGAGGCCCGAGAACACGGGCGCCAGGTCGGCGTCGGGCATCTCCAGGGGATTGCACGACATGATCCGCACCCACGGCGCGTCAGCCGTGACAACCGCCGGAAATCCCGGGACGTTGTCCTCGACGATGACGTCGGGCTGCACCTCGGCGAAGATCTCCTTGAGCCGCGGCTCCACGTAGCGGCTGCCGTCGAGCAGTGCCTGCCAGGTCGGCTGGATGAACGTCTCCAGCTGCTCGATGGTCGGCGTCCGGAACACCGGCGCCGTGTCGCGGATGAAGTCCTTCCAGAACTGGCCGGGTGCCTCCTCGACCTCGGGCGGCGGCCCCAGCCGCATCAGCGCCTCCTCGAACCCGCGCGCGGCGAGCGTGCCGGCGAACGACTCCTCGATGATGAACAGCACGCGGTGGCCGCGCGCGAGCAGCTGCTCGCCGATGCCGACGCAGTTGTTGGTGGGCCCGAAGGCGCCCTCCGGGAAGAAGACCACGGTCTTTCCGCTCACTGAACCCTCCGCCGAAACGAGAAAAGCGGGGGCGGGCGATGGCCGCCCGCCCCCGCACGCCTGTCGATCAGACCGCTGCCGTGGCGGCGCGTGCGCTGGCGTAGCGCTCGGCAACCGCCGACCAGTCGATCACGTTCCAGATCGCGGCCAGGTAGTCGGGCCGCTTGTTCTGGTACTTCAGGTAGTACGCGTGCTCCCACACGTCGATGCCGAGCAGCGGCGTCTGGCCGTCCGTGATCGGCGAGTCCTGGTTGGCCGAGCTGGTGACGGCCAGCTGGCCGTTGTCCAGCACGAGCCATGCCCAGCCGGAGCCGAACCGGTTGACGCCCGCGTCGACCATCTGCTGCTTGAACGCGTCGAACGACCCGAAGGCGTTGTCGATCGCGGCAGCGAGATCGCCGCTGGGCGTGCCGCCGCCGTTCGGGCCGAGGATCGTCCAGAACAGCGTGTGGTTGGCATGGCCGCCGGCATTGTTGCGCACCGGGCCCTGCTTGTCGGACGGCAGGCTGCTCAGGTTGGCGAGCACCTCCTCGACCGGCTTGTCGGCCCACTCCGTGCCCTCGAGGGCGGCGTTGGCCTTGTCGACGTACGCCTGGTGGTGCTTGTCGTGGTGGATCCGCATCGTCTGCTCGTCGATGTGCGGCTCCAGCGCGTTGTAGTCGTACGGCAGGTCGGGAACCTCGTAAGCCATCTCGTCACTCCTTTGCTTCGCAGTCGCTGGCTAGCATACCCCTCCATGGCCGCTCCCAGACACGCGTTGCGGTGAACCTCGACGGCGCACGGATCCTGGTTGCCGGCGGCGCGCAGCGCGTGGGGCGCGCGATCGCGCTCGACCTCGCGCGCGCGGGCGCGGACGTCGCGGTCAGCTACCACACCTCGAACGCCGAGGCCGAGCTGACGCATGCCGAGATCGCCGCGTTGGGGCGCCGCACGGCGCTGATCCGGGCCGACGCGACCCGCCCCGAGGAGATGCGGACGATGGTCGAGGAGGCCGCGGCCGAGCTGGGCGGCCTGGACGGCTACGTGCACACGCCGTCGGGCGGGTTCCGCCCGATCGACCCCCAGCAGATCGACCCCGGCCTGTGGGACCTGGCGATGGACAGCACCGCCAAGGGGTTCCTGTTTGCCTCCCAGGCAGCGTTTGCGGCGATGTTGCCGAACCGCCACGGCGTCATCGTCGCGGTCAACGACGTGGCGGCCCGTCAGCCGTGGCCGCGGTTCGCGCACCACGCCGCGGCGAAGGCGGCCCAGGCCCAGCTGATCAAGTGCCTGGCCGCGGCCTGGGGGCAGGACGGGATCCGCGTGTGCGGCGTCGCGCCGGGGCCGGTGCTGATGCCGGAGGGCGTCGCCGGCAACCCCGACGAGACCGCGCTGCGGCGGCTGGGGAGCCCGGACGACGTGGCCGGCGCGATCCGCTACCTGTTCGAGGCGGAGTTCGTCACCGGCACCATCCTGGTCGTCGACGGCGGGCGGCTGCTGCGTCCGTAGCCGGGCGTATGCTGTCGCCGTGAGCGTCGTGGACGATCAGGTGGGGGTGGGCGACTCGATCGACGTGCTCGACCACGGCTTCGTCCGTCTGGACGGCTGCATGGCCGACGACCTGTCGGTCGTCAACGGCGCCCGTGTCTCGTTCGCCAGCCGGGTGGAGGAGATGACCGAGCGCGAGGAGGGACTGATCCGCTTCCTGATGCGCGAGCGGCACGGCACGCCGTTCGAGCACAACTCCTTCCGGTTCCACATCAAGTGCCCGATCTTCGTCGCCCGCGAATGGATGCGCCACCGGGTCTCGAGCTTCAACGAGTGGTCGGGCCGATATTCGCAGCTCGAGCCCGAGTTCTACGTGCCCGCGGCCGAGGACGTCCGCACGCAGGTGGGCAAGCCGGGGTCGTACACCTTCGACCCGGTGAGCGACGAGCTGGCCGAGGAGACGCGCGAGGCGCAGCGGGCGGTCTACGAGCAGGCGTACGCGACGTACGAGCGACTGCTCGAGCAGGGCGTGGCCAAGGAGATCGCCCGCAACGTGCTGCCGGTCGCGATCTACACGCAGTTCTACTGGACGGTCAACGCCCGCAGCCTGATGAACTTCGTCTCGCTGCGCAACGCCGAGACGGCGCAGCGCGAGATCCGCCGCTACGCCGAGGCAGTCGAGCGGTTCTTCGCCGGCGCGATGCCGGTCACCCACGCCGCCTTCGTCGCCAACGAGCGCCGCGCGCCCTGAGCCGCGGCGATGAGGTGATCCGGCCGGCGGTCGAGGGCGACGTGCCGGCGATCGAGGCGCTGGTGCGCGAGGCGTACGCGATGTACGTGCCGCGGATCGGCCGCGAGCCTGCACCGGTGGCGGCCGACCACGCGGGGCTGGTCGCGGCCGGCCGGACGAGCGTGGTCGAGGCCGACGGCGAGGTCGCCGGCGTGATCGTCCTGATCCCCGGCAGCGATCACCTGGTGGTCGAGAACGTGGCCGTCTCGCCGAGGATGCAGGGCCGCGGCCTGGGCCGCGAGCTGATGGCGTTCGCCGAGCGGCGCGCCGCGGAGCTGGGGATGGCGGAGCTGCGGCTCTACACCAACCAGCTGATGACCGAGAACCTCGCCCTCTACCCGGCGCTCGGCTACACCGAGACCGGGCGCCGGGTGGAGGACGGGTTCGCGCGCATCTACTTCAGCAAGCGGATCTAGACGGCCGCTGCCGGAGCGCCGGCCGGCCCCTGGTACTCGGCGTCGCCGAAGCCGAGGATGATCGCGAAGATGAACGGCAGGAAGATCAGCCCGACGGTCGTCCCCGCCCCGCGGCCGAAGCTCTTCGAGAGGTCGTTCGCCACGATGATCCAGATCACGAAGCCGACGAACGGGATGATCAGCAGGATGATCCACCACCACTCTCTGCCGACCATCTTGAGGATGATCAGGGTGTTCCAGATCGGGATGATCGACTTCCACCCGGCCTCCCCCGCCTTCTGGAACATCATCCAGAATCCGGCGATCCCGAGCACGATGATGACGATGTAGATCAGCCAGACGATGCCGCTCATGATGCCTCCCGAGGCTTTGACAAGGTTGGCCCGACCCTAGCAGCCGAGTGGGACGCCATCCCGGCGCGGCTCGCTCCCGCCGCGCAGCACACCGCCGGGGTCGCGGACGATGACGTGGCCGTTGCCGTACCCGATCTCGTCGTCCAGCACCGAGGCCGGACGGTCGAAGGTGTCGACCAGCCCGGCCAGCGGCGGCTCGACGGTCACCGTGCCGTTGTCCTGCAGCCGGTAGCGCGGCGCGTCCAGCGCTGCCTGCGGCCCCATGCCGTGGTCGAGGAGGTTGACCACGACCTGCACGTGGCCCTGCGGCTGATACTGGCCGCCGGTCACGCCGAACACGCTCGACCAGCGGCCGTCGCCGTCCAGCAGGGCGGCCGGGATGATCGTGTGGAACGGCCGCTTGCCCGGCGCGAACCGGTTGGGATGGCCGTCCTCGAGCACGAAGCCGGCGCCGCGGTTCTGCAGCATGAACCCGAAGCCGGGCACCAGCACCTGGGAGCCGAAGCCGTAGAAGATGCTCTGGATCAGCGAGACGCCCATGCCCTCGCCGTCGGCCGCGCAGACGTACGCGGTGTCGCCGCCGATGCTGGCATAGCCTCGCTCGTACGCCGCCGCCAGCGCCCGCACCACCTCGGCCGGCTCCGGCGAGGCCAGCGACTCCAGCGCCCACCCGGCGATCGCACCCTGGCCGTTGGGCGGCAGCTCGAGCAATGTCGAGTCGCCGTAGGCGAAGCACAGCGGCTCGACCCAGTCGTGCGAGTGGGCGGCCAGGTCGGCCTCGTCCAGCCAGCAGACGGACGCGACCGCCCGGGCGACCGGCCCGGAGTAGAACGTCCCGGCGGCGGCGTGCTCCAGCGCCAGCGCGATCTGGGGGTTCGCGAACGGGACGGTCAGACGGAACTGCTCGGCGGCATCGCCCGACAGGTCGGGCCAGTCCGCCATCCAGCAGTTGCGCGCCTTGGGCGGCAGGACGAAGCCGACGCGGGCGAGGGCGACGGCGGGCTCCAGCGCACGCTCGATGCCGTGCCGCGAGAAGCGCTCGGCCAGCGCGCGCCAGCCGCCGACGCAGCCGGGCACGGTCACGCTTCGCGGCCCGAACAGCTCGGGCAGCGCGTCTCCCGGGTCCGCCGGTGCCCGTCCGCTGGCGTTCAGCGCCGCCGGCTCGTCGCCGTCGCGGACGACGATCGCGAACAGGTCGCCCCCGGGGCCGCACTGGTTGGGCTCGGCGACGGCCAGCACCCCGGCAGCCGCCAGAGCGGCGTCGACCGCGTTCCCGCCGGCCTCCAGCGCGCGGATCCCGGCCATCGCCGCGAGCGGCTGGCTGGTGGCGACCATTCCGCGGCGGCCGACCGCGTCGGGACGGGAGGGCGACGCCGTGAACACGGCCGCGAATCCTACTGAAGCGGGAACGGCGACTGCCACCACGACGGCAGCTCGCTGGGCTCGACCGACCGCACCCATTTGACCCACCAGAAGCCGCGCCTGCCCGGCGCGACCAGCCGCACCGGGCCACCGTTGTCCCGCGGCAGCGGCGCGCCGTCCAGGTGAGTCGCAAGCAGGAGGCCGTCCACGTCGCCCGGGGCGAACCGCCGGCTGTAGCCCGTGTCCGACCGCACGACCACGCTGCTCGTCCCTGGGGGCAACGGTCCCAGGACGTCGGACAGCCGGACGCCGCTCCAGCGGTTCACGGCGTACCAGCCGCTGGTGCAGTCGAGCGAGCAGGTGACGTCGTGCACCGGCAGCCCCGCCAGCCGGCCGGCCCACGACGTGGGATCGCCGGGGGCCGAGTCGTTCAGCCACGAGGTCGGCACCGGGGCGTCACGCCGGAGCGATCCGGTCGCCGCGCGCGGCGCTCCCACGGCGCCCAGCGTGAACTCGCCCGCGGCGGCCAGCGCCGTCAGGCCGGCCAGGCGCAGGAACGTGCGCCGAGTCAGGTCGCCGCGCCGCGGTCGCTGGGGGCGGTTGGCCAGGTGAACGGCGATCAGCGGCACCAGCCCGAGCGCCAGGCCGATGTGCCATCCGAGGGTGGTCAGCGGCCCCAGGTCGCCGGCGCCGAACGCGTGCGCGATGCCGGTGGCGAGCGTGGCCACCGCCAGGGCCGCCAGCATCAGCGCGAGCACCCGGTCGGGTCGCGCGCGGCGGATCCCGCGGCGGGCGATCGGCACCTTCCAGCGGACGAGCGCGATCACCGCTATGCCGGCCGCGCCGTGCAGAAACACGACGAGGCCGGCGTTCCCGATCGAGACCAGGAGCGCCAGCACACCGCTCGCGAAGGCGAGCCCCAGGGCGAGCAGCAGCGTCAGGTTCGCGCGCCGCGTCACGCCCTGG
Organism: Gaiellales bacterium; assembly: GCA_035537835.1. Classification (GTDB taxonomy): domain Bacteria; phylum Actinomycetota; class Thermoleophilia; order Gaiellales; family JAICJC01; genus DATLLN01. The sequence continues at coordinate 6,424 of DATLLN010000113.1, read as the reverse complement.
AGCGTAGATCCCGCGCTACATCTCGACCGCGGCCGTGTGAGCCCGCTCGCCCTGCGGCTCGGGCGGCGCCTCGGCCGCGCGAGTGCCGCGAAGGCCGAAGAAGGACGTCAGCGCTGCCGCGAACGCGAGCACCGCGCCCGCCAGCATCGCGCCCTGCACGCCGTGGACGAACGACTCGAGCGCCGCGGTCTGCGCCGCCGGGCCGCCGAACTTGCCGATCAGGTCGCCCTGGCCACCGATCACCAGCTGCTCGATCTTGTCGCTGTGCGCCGCGGCCGGGGCGTTCAGCCCGTTCAGCTTGTCCTCCCACTGGCTGACGGTGAGGGCCGCGCCGATCGAGCCAAGGATGGCGATGCCCAGCGCGCCGCCGATCTGGCGCGAGCTGTTGACCACGCCCGACGCGATGCCGGACTTGGTGTGGTCGACCGCCCCCATCGCCGCCGACGACACCGACGGCATGGTCATCGAGATGCCGGCGCCCATCAGCACGTAGAACGGCCAGATCGCGTTGTACGACGTGTCCACCTGCAGTCGGGACAGCCCGAGCAGGCCGATCGTCATCATCAGCATGCCGGCCGACATCAGCGGCCGCGGCCCGACCTTGGTGTTCAGCCGGCCCGCGATCGGCGCCACGATGATCACCATCATCGTCAGCGGCAGCGAGCGGACGCCGGCCTGCATCGGCGAGTAGCCCTGGACGTTCTGGAAGTACAGGGTGATGAAGTAGATGACGCCGAACATCGCGAAGCCGACCATCAGCACGACGATGTTCGAGATGCTGAACACGCGGTTCTTGAAGAAGTCGAGCGGCACCATCGGATCGCGCTGCCGCAGCTCCCACGCGATGAACCCGGCGAGCAGCGCAGCCGCAGCCGCCAGGAAGCCGAGTGTGTAGGCCGACGTCCACGAGTGGGACGAGGTCTGGATCAGCGCCCAGGTCAGCGAGAAGAGGCCGCCGGTGATCAGCACGGTACCGACGACGTCGAGCGTCTTCGCCGACGGGTCGCGCGACTCGACGACCGCCCACAGGCAGACCGCCGCGGCGGCGACGCCGATGGGCACATTGATCCAGAACACCGCCGACCAGTCGACGTGCTCGGTCAGGAAGCCGCCCAGCAGCGGCCCGATCGCCAGGCCGAGGCCGGAGATGCCGGCCCAGATCCCGATCGCCTGCGGCAGCTGCTTGCGCGGGAACGCGGCGACGATGATCGACAGCGACAGCGGGTTCAGCATCGCGGCGCCGACGCCCTGGACGGCGCGCGACGTGATCAGCTGGGTGTCTGATGTCGACAGCGCGCACGCCGCCGACGAGAGGGTGAAGATCGCCAGGCCGAGCAGGAAGATCCGCTTCCGCCCGAACCGGTCGCCGAGCTTGCCGCCCAGCAGGATCAGCGACGCGAACGACAGGACGTAGGCGTTGACCGTCCACTCGAGGTTCGCGGGAGTTGTGTGCAGATGGCTCTGGATGCTGGGCAGCGCCACGTTCACGACGGTGTTGTCCAGCATGATCATGAACAGGGCGAAGCACATGGCGAACAGCGTCCACCACTTGTGGTTCGGGTGTTCCTCCGTCACGAGGACACCTCCTTTGAAGCTGGTGTCTTGAGCAGTGTGAGCAGCGTCTCGGGGAGCTGCGAAAACGACTTGTGTGCGCGGTCGCCGTAGACCGCGTAGCGGAACCCGGCCGAGATGACGATCCCGAAGTAGAGCCACGCGACCTGTTCGGGATCGACGTCGGGACGCACGGCCCCGGCCGCCTGCTGGTCGGCGACCGCGTTCGCCACGCGCTTGCGCATGCGGTTGGCCGTCGTCTCCAGCGCCGCCCGGATGTCCGGGTTGTCGTCGACCAGGGTGACGGCGAGCATCCGCAGGCGCATGATCTCGAGCACCCGCGGCTCCTTGCGCAGCGAGTGGAAGACGTCGGCGAGCGACCGCAGAGGATCGTCGGACTGTGCCGTCAGCACCTCGACGCGGAGGCACATCTCCTCGCCCGCGGCCTCCAGCACGGCGGCGAACAGCGCCTGCTTGGAGGGGAAGTGCTTGTACAGCATCGGCTCCGAGCAGCCGGCGACGGAGGCGATCTCGGACGTCAGCCCGCCGTGGAAGCCGCGTCGCGCGAACACCTCGCGGGCGGCCTCGAGGATGGCGGTGCGCCGGTCTTCGGCGGAGAGACGGCGACGCGGCTCGGCGGTCTGGTCGAGGACCATGGGCCGGAAGTTAGTGAATCTTCACTTCACCCGCAAACCGCTTAACGCGAGCTTCACGGGAGGGGCCCGAGGTACTAGGCGGCGGTGCTCTCGGCCAGCGTGACCGCGCAGACGCCCTCGTCGAACCGGTCGAACGAGTGCAGCCAGGACGTGCCGGGCCAGCGGTACTCAGCCTCGCCCGCGCGCGGCCGGTAGACCGCTGTGTAGAGCGTCCCGAATCCCTTCGAGTAGTCCGTGGAGTAGAGCGGCGGCTCGAGGAACGCACCGGCGAACGACTCGCCGTCCTGGCCGGGGTCGTCGAGCAGCGTCTGCAGCCGGCGCGCGCGCTCGATCGACCGGGTCGCGGCCGCGTGCTCGGTCCACTCGACGGCGCCCTGGTGGTTGGTCGCCGCCGCCTGGCGGTGGAACTGCACCTCGCGGTCGGGCGCCAGGTACGCCGTGAGGATCTCGCCCGACGCATCGACCAGCGTCAGCGTGTGCGCGAGCTGATGGGGAAGCCGGGCCAGGGCGCGCTGCGCCTCGTCCACCGTCGAGCAGGTCTGGAGCACGTAACGCATGACCAGCGGAATGCCGAAGCCGTCGCCGACCACCGGCCGGCCGCCGAACGCCAGCGAGATCGCCAGCCCGTCGTCGTTGACGCCGTCCAGCAGGCCCCACAGGCAGTCGCTCATGCCGATCACCCGGCGGCCGGCCCAGCCGGTCGACCAGATCACGCCCTCCAGCCGGCTGGGCGCGTAGTCGTAGTTGCGCGCGAGGATCGGGTCGCCCGCCACCAATACGCCCTGCGAGCAGCCGGACAGATAGGACGGCGGCCGCCACATCGAGAGCATGCGCGCCGCCACGTCGCCGCCGCCGGCCAGCTCGACCAGGCGCTCCCAGGTCGGCACCAGCTCCGGCATGTGCTCGCGCAGCATCCGCCGAGACTCCGCGTAGCCGGCGCGCGCGGCCTCGCCCTCGTGCAGGAACCACCGCCGGTAGGCCGGCCACATGCCGTCGAACAGCGCCTGCCAGCGCGCGTCCGGCTCCTCCTCCTGCACGGCTTCGAACTGGATCGCGATCGTCGTCACAGCATCTTGAACGAGAAGGGCTCCGGCTCGGGCAGCATCTCGCGGGTCGTGGCCGGCTCGCCGTGGAACTCGCCCTTGATGGCGGTGATCCAGTTGTGCGCCCGGTCGGTCAGCTCGCCGTCGTCGTCCATCAGGTTGCCGCGGGTGACCAGGATGCCGAGGTCGGCCCCCGGATAGCGGTAGTTGCCCGCGTCGGCGATGCGCAGGTAGAACGCGTGATCCTCGTCGGCGATCGTGTGCCAGTCGGTGTCCTTGCGCGCGAAGCGGATCGCCCCGTTGGTCTGCATCCGCCAGATCCCTGACTGCGGCGCGCCGGTCAGCATCTCCACCTGCTCGTCGGTCTCCTTGAGGATGAACTGCGACCACGCATCGATGTTCTGCGGGTGCGCCCACCGCTCGTTGAGCTCGTCGACGTCGATCTCGTAGTCGACGTCCATGAACTCCAGCAGGTGGAACAGGAACAGCGGCATGTCTCCGTAGGCAACGGCGGTGACGTTCGTCATCGAGCTCGCGCCGGTGACCCGCGGGTTCATCTCGCCCAGGTACATCTCGCCGGTGTCGACGTCGGCCAGGAAGTCGAGCTCGAAGTACCCGCGATAGCCCTCCTTGCGGAGCCGCTCGCCCATCTGCATGGTGCGGGCGCGCGCCACCTCGCGCACGTCGTCCGAGAACAGCGAGCCGTGCACGTCGTTGCCGCACCACCCGCCGCCGTAGGGCGTCAGCTCGGGGAAGCCCGCGAGCTCGGTCATCAACGGGCCGACCAGCGTCCCGTGGCGGGTGATCACGCCCTCGATCGCGGCCTCCCGGCAGGTGATCCGGCGCATCACCTTGAGCTCCTCGTCGACCAGCTTCGACGCGTGCTCGTCCCAGTCGGCCCGGGAGGCGATGAAGAACGTGGTCTGGCCGGAGTCGCCGTACGGCGTCTGCACGACCAGGTCGTCCCCGATGCCGGCCGATTCGGCCAGTGCCGTCAGCTCGTCGAAGCTGGACGCCCGGCCGAGGACGTTGGGCACGCTCGGCACGCCCGCCTCGTCGGCGATCCGCGTCGTCTCGATCTTCGAGTCCAGCCGGGTGCGGAGCGCGGCGCTGGGGAACGCGACCTCGAGCCCGATCTCCTCGGCCAGCGCCTCCGTCTCCTCGTCGAACATCAGGAACACGGCCTTGCCCCGCCCGCGGGCGGAGACGTAGTCGACGATCTCCTTGTGGCCGAGCAGGTAGTTGCAGATCTCCTCGATCGACTCGAAGGCGCGCGGCGACCGCTCGCCGGGGACGACCACGTTCGGGTGGTGGCCGTCGAACGAGTCGTAGTAGTTGAGGTACCGCAGGTTCCGCACCCAGCGGTCCATGCCGAGCAGGTTGAACGCCGTGGCCGAGACGAAGTAGACGGGCGTCGGGTTCGTGCGAAAGAACCTGCGGATGTCCGAGATGCCCCGGAGCGGGGTGGTGGTAGGCGACACGCCGTCCTCCTGCTTGCCGTTGTCCGCCGATCCTCCACCAGCGTTGGCCGGTTGTCCAGTCAACCGGTTACCCCGCACCAGTCGCGGATGAAGAGCGCGAGCACCTGCGCCGTCTGCACCACGGACGGCAGATACACCCGCTCGTCCACGCCGTGGGCGCCCTCGGCGTACGGCCCGAAGCAGACGCTGGGGATCCCGCCGTGCAGCCCGAACGTGCGCGCGTCGGTCGTCCCGGTGGTCGCGATCAGGGCCGGCGCGGCCTCCGCCTGGCGGGCGTACGTCTCCGACAACGCCGTCACCAGCGGCTCGTCCGCGGCGATCGCGTACCCGTCGCAGGCGAAGCCGTCGTAGCTGACCTCCGGCGGGTTCTCGGCCAGGTAGGCGTCCGTGTCCGCGGCGGACGCGACCGTCGCCTCGATGCGCTCGCGCAGCCCCTCGACGGACTCGCCGGGGTAGAGCGCAAGCCGGAACCGCGCGCGGCACTCGCCGGCCACGGTGGACGGCCAGTCGCCACCCTCGATCACGCCGACGTTCAGGTTGATCGGGTGCGGATAGGCGTCGTAGGGCGGCGGGCGCACCTCGTTCAGCTCCGCCTCGAGCGCCCGCAGGGCGCGGATCACCGGCACCATCGCCTCGATCGCGTTGTTACCCGCCGCCGCGTCTGCGGCGTGCGCCGGCACGCCCGCCACCCGGACGTCGAACCACACCACACCCACCTGCGACACGGTGATGGCGGCGCCGAACGGCTCGACCACCACGGCGGCGTCGGCCGTGTGGCCGGCGAGCAGGCAGGCAAGCGCGCCGTTGCCGCCGCACTCCTCCTCGACCACCGACTGCAGCGTCACCGGCCCGGTCGGCGCCAGCCCCAGCCAGCGGAGGCCGCGCACCGCCCCGACCATGGCCGCCAGACCGGCCTTCATGTCCCCGGCGCCGCGCCCGTACATCCAGTCGTCCTCGATGGTCGCCCGGAACGGCGAGGTGCGCCAGAAGCGCACCGGCTCCGGACTGACGACGTCGATGTGGCCGTTGAGCAGCAGCGAGCGGCCGTCGCCGCCGCCCCAGCGCGCCACCACGTTGCGCTTGCCGGCCACCTCCCACGAGAACGGCGCGCACGCCGGGTGGGCGCGCAGCGCGTTGGCGTCCATCGGCACGTCCTCGGGCTCGAGCCCGGCGTCCCGCATCCCCCGCTCCATCACCACCTGCCCGAGCTCCTCGTCGCCGAGCAGCGTCGGCGCCTCCACCAGGTCGGACAGGAGCTCGACGATCGCGTCGCGCTCGGCCGCCACCGCGGACAGGATCGAGGCGTCGTCCGGGTCCGCGGTCGCCATCGGCGGCACCGTAGCAGCGGGTCCGGCCGGCGCCTCAAGCCCGTGGCCGCACGGACGATCGGAGGGATCAGTGCGTCTTCGCGCGATCGCCCCCGTCGCGCTCGTGCTCGTCGTGACCGGCTGCGGCCACGGGACGGAGCTCGGCCAGGCCCCACCGCCACAGATCACGGTGGACGGGCTGCGCATGCCCGCGCGCGCCACGGCGGGGCCGTGGAGGCGGCGACGGCAGTACGGCATCGCCCGCCGCTTCGTCCCCATGCACCGCGCCCACCTCGAGCAGGGGAGCGGCGTGTGGGACTCGCCGCGGCTGATCCTGAACCGGCCCACGCTGATCCGTCCCGAGCATCGGGTGTACCCGACGGAGC
>DATLLN010000112.1:0-2642 GCA_035537835.1 Gaiellales bacterium | reverse complement strand
GGTCGATGAGGTGCGAGCCCACCTTGCCCGCGCCGGCGACGGCCACCGTGCGCCCGGCGAGCGTCGGCTCCCCCCAGGCGTGCTGAGCCGCCGCGCGCATGCCGAGGTAGACCCCGTACGCGGTGAGGACCGAGGAGTCGCCGCAGCCGCCGTAGGCCTCGGAGCGGCCGTGCGCGAAGCGGGTCTCCCGGGCCACGACGTCGAGGTCGGCGTTGAACGTGCCGACGTCGCACGCGGTCAGGTAGCGACCGCCGAGGGACTCGACGAACCGGCCGTAAGCGCGGAGCAGGGCCTCGGTCTTGTCGGTGCGCGGATCGCCGATGATCACGGCCTTGCCGCCGCCGAGATCGAGCCCGGCGAGGCTGTTCTTGTACGACATCGCCTTGGAGAGGGCCAGCGCGTCGGCGACGGCGGTCTGCTCGTCGGGGTACGGGTAGAAGCGGGTGCCGCCGAGCGCCGGGCCGAGGGCCGTGGAGTGGATCGCGATGACCGCCCGCAGGCCGGACTCCTCGTCGCTGCAGAAGACGACCTGCTCGTGCCCCGACCCCAGTACGTCCACGACCCGAGCCTAGAACGGCGGTCGACGACGTCCCGGCCGGTGGCGACGGATCACCCAGGCGGGGGAGAGGGCGCTCAAGAGCCCGATCGAAGGTGTCGATTCGTTATGGAGCCGCCAGCGGCGTCACGTCTTCGATACAGCGTGTCGGATGTGCCGCGTGTTGCCCGTGTGACTGGCGGTGACACTGCGACTGTTCCGCAGGTCGAACCGCACCACCCGCCCTCTTCCCCAGGAGCCATCCATGTCGCAGCGCCGTCCGTTCGGACGTCTCCTGCGGACGACGCTGGTCGCCGTCCTGGCGGGCGCACTGCTGGTCTGTGGCGCGCTCCCCGCCGGAGCCGCGCCGCGCAACCCCAGCGACAGCGAGATCGGTGCCGCCCAGAGCGAGCGGGAGCAGGCCGCCGCCGAGGTCGGCCGGATCGCCGCCCTCGTCGCCGGTGCCGAGGCCGAGCTGGAGCGCGTCGGCGTGCAGGCCGAGGCCGCCGGCACCGCGTACCTCGCGGCCGAGGAGGCGCTCCTGGCGGCGCAGGCAGCCGCCGAGCAGACCGCCGCCGAGCTCGAGGCAGCACAGGACGCGGTCGCCGCCGCGCAGGCTCGGATCGGCGACTTCTCGCGCGACAGCTACATGAACGGCAGCAACCTCAGCGAGTCGGCCGCGCTGCTCGACTCCGAAGGGCCGGGCGAGCTGATCCAGCGGGCCGCGCTCCTGGACTACGTCGCCGACAACCAGATCGACGTGCTCGACCAGCTCGAGATCGCGCGGGTGCACCAGGCCAACGCCGACTCCGCGGCGCGCAAGGCCCGCGACGAGATGGCCGCGGCCGAGGAGTCGGCCCGCACGGCCAAGGAGGCGGCCGATGCGCAGCTGGCCGCCCAGCAGAGCGCCTACGAGCAGGTGTCGGCGCAGAAGGCCGAGTACGACGCGCAGTTGCAGGCGGCCCAGATCCGGCTGCTGGAGCTCCAGGGCGCCCGCAACGCCTACCAGCAGTGGGTCGCCGACCAGCAGGCCGCGCAGGCCGCCGAACGGGCCGCGGCCGAGCGCGCCGCTCGGGAGGCCGCGGCCGCGGCCGAGGAGGCCGCCGGCCGGGACAACGCCGCCGGCGGTGGCGGGGGCAGCCCGCCGTCGAACTCGAACTACGTCTTCCCGACGTCGGGATACATCAGCAGCTGCTACGGCTGGCGGTGGGGCGCGCTGCACGGCGGCGTCGACATCGCGGCCCCGATCGGGACACCCATCTATGCAGCGACATCAGGCATCGTCGCCCGGAACGGCTACGCCAACGGGTTCGGCCTGGCGCTCTACATCCGCGGTGACGACGGCGCAGTGACCGTCTACGGGCACGTGAACCAGGAGTTCGTCTCCGCCGGTCAGCGGGTGCACGCCGGGCAGCTGATCGCCGAGGTCGGCAACCGTGGCAACTCCACCGGCCCGCACCTGCACTTCGAGGTCCATCCCAGCGGCGTGCTGCACGGCGGTCAGATCAATCCCATGCCGTGGCTGCGAGCGCGCGGGGTCAACGTCGGCGGCTGCTGAGCCGCCTCCCTCTGCCGGCGTCCGCGCCGGCCCCCGGACAGCTGCGGCCCGCCCCCTCGGGGATCGGGGGCGGGCCGCAGCTATCGGGTTCGTGCTCGTCGGGTGTGCTGTCAGCTGGTCGGTGACGCCGACTCGGTCGCCTCGTCGTCGGTCAGGCCGCACTCGGTCGACAGGTAGGTGTCGACGTTGGTGAACGCTGCGCCGTAACGCTGCTGGATCTGGGCGACCTGCGTCTGCCACTGGGCCACGGCCGCCTGGTCGGTGAAGTCGATCTGCGAGATCGCCGCGACCTCGTCGACTCCCTGGGAGAACTGTGTCCAGTCCTCGGCGAGGTCGGCCGGAGGCTCGATGCCCCGGATCTCCTCCGAGATCTGCGAGAACAACTCGCCCAGGTTGCTCTGGTCCGTCTGTCCGGTGAAGCTGGCCGCGATCCGCTCCTGGATGGCTGCGGCCTCGGTGCAGAACTCCGAGTCGGCCTGCGGAGCGGTGTTCTCCGTGGTCTCGCTCGCGCTCGCGCTCGAGCTGGAGCTGGAGCTCGACGACGTCGAG
>DATLLN010000111.1:0-2736 GCA_035537835.1 Gaiellales bacterium | reverse complement strand
GATAGATCCCCCACAGTTCTTGGGTGTGAGGTTCGGCGTCGTCGTCGCGCGACGGGCCGATGCTGGCGAACCCGATGATGCGGCTGTCCTGTTCGGCGACCAGGGTCGCGACACCCGGCTTGGGCGGTTGGCTCAGGATCTGTTCCCAGGTTTGCGTGCGGTCCGGCACCGACAGCGAGTCCAGGTAGTGCTGCGGGATGAGCCCCGAGTAGGCCTCCTGCCAAGAGGCCACGTGCACCGCGGCGATCGCGGCCGCGTCGGTCACGGTGGACAGCCGCACGTTCATGGTCATGGGCGGAGTATGCCCAGTCGACCGCACGGGTCGTGTGACCCCCGGTCGTGGGCCTTCGCACGCCCTGTTCGCAGCGATGCCGGGCGTCACCGGTGACCCCTGGTGGCATTCATCCACAGGTAGTGGTGACACTGAGCTGTCCGCGGCGGTGACACTCAGATGTCGTCACTGGCACCGCGGAGGAGTTGGCGGCGCAAGCCGTTCTTGCGGCGCCGAGTGTTGGCCCCGCTCGGCGGCGGCGATGCGCGTCAGGCGTTCGTGTCAGCGAGAATGGCCGCCAGGTCGGCCGGCATGGGCATCGGTTGGGTCAGGGGAAGGGTCGCCCGCCCGGTGTTGCCTTCGGGGTACCGGCCGAGCGCCGATCCCGGCGCAGCGACCAGGAGACGCACGACCTGTCCGAGCACCTCTTGGCGGTCTCTCTCGCGCCAAGCCACGGTGAACATGACGGCGTGAGCGCAGGTGTGCGGCCACGGCCACGGCTGAGACAGGATGTGGGCGCGTTCCAGCGCCGTCCAGCGCTGCGCGGGTGTCGAAGCGGTCTTGGCGACGGCGAGCTCCGCCTCGAACGCGGCGCGGACCCGGTCTGGCATGCGGCCCATCAGGTGTTCCTTTCGTCGTGGTTCTTCGAGAGCAACTGTCACCGGGGCGGGCCGACTCTCACGGTCCGTTTCTGCGCCGTGTCTGCGGGCGGAACCAGAGACGGTCGGCGATGTCCACTGCTGCCAGACCTATGAGCAAGGGGGCGGCGGTGCAGGTCATCCGCCACCAGAGTGGGACGTCCGGCTGCCAGATCCACCCCTGCAGGAGATAGGCCAGAGCCAGTACGGATACGACGGCTACGAGGCTCCTTGCGACACGCTGCAACGGTGAGGCCTTTCCACGATGACGGGCGGGAACCAAGACCACGTCAGCCCGCGGGCCGCCGCGTCAGGGCCGCCGTCTAGCCGAAGTCGTTGGCCATGTTGGCGAAGCGGCTGTAGTGGCCCTGGAACGCGAGCACGATGTCCTTGGTCGGACCGTTTCGGTGCTTGGCCACGATCACGTCGGCCTCTCCCTCGCGGGCCGGGTCCGACTTGTCGCGGTGCAGCAGGATGACCATGTCGGCGTCCTGCTCGATCGAGCCGGACTCGCGCAGGTCGGACATCTGGGGGCGCTTGTCGGTGCGCTGCTCGGGTCCACGGTTCAGCTGCGAGATCGCGATCACCGGCACCTCGAGCTCCTTGGCGAGCAGCTTGAGCGCACGCGAGAACTCCGAGACCTCCTGCTGGCGCGACTCGACCTTCTTGCCCGAGCTCATCAGCTGGAGGTAGTCGATGACGACGAGCTTGAGGTTGTGCTGCTGCTTCAGGCGGCGGCACTTGGCCCGGATCTCCATCAGCGACATGTTGGGCGAGTCGTCGATGAACAGCGGCGACTCCGAGATCTGGCCCATGATGCGAGCCAGCTTCTGCCAACCCGGGTCGCCCAGAGTGCCCTTGCGGAGGTCCTGGAGCTGGATCTGTGCCTCGGCCGACAGCACACGCATGGTGATCTCGGTGCGGCTCATCTCGAGGGAGAAGATGGCCGTGGCCTGCTTGTGCCGGATGGCCGCGGCACGGGCGATGTCGAGTCCGATCGTGGACTTGCCGACCGCGGGGCGGGCGGCGATGACGATCATCTGCCCGGGGTGCAGGCCGTGGGTCAGCTCGTCGAGCTCGATGAACCCGGTCGGCACGCCGATCATCTCGTCGGTGCGGCCGGAGGCGACCTCGATCTCGTTGAGCGTCTCCTCGAGGACGTCGCCGAGCGCCGTGTAGTCCTCGCCGCCGCGCTTGTCGGCCACGGCGTAGACCTCGGCCTGGGCGGCGTTGACGATGTCCTCCACGTCGCCGCCGCCCTGCTGGTAGCCGAGCTGGACGATCCGCGTGCCGGCCTCGACCAACCTGCGGAGCACCGCGCGCTCGGCGACGATCTGGGCGTAGTAGCCGGCGTTCGCGGCGGTCGGGACGGCCTGAATGAGCTGGTGGAGGTAGGCCTGGCCGCCGATGCGCTGCAGGTCACCGCGCTTGGACAGCTCGTCGGAGACCGTGATCGCGTCGGCCGGCTCGCCGCGGCCGTAGAGGTCGAGGATCGCGTCATAGATCAGCTCGTGCGCCGGACGGTAGAAGTCGGTGCCCTTGAGCTGCTCGACGCAGTCGGCGATCGCGTCCTTGGACAGCAGCATGCCGCCGAGCACGGACTGCTCCGCCGGCATGTCCTGCGGCGGCTGCCGATCGAAGGCGACGGTGGAGTCGCCGGCCCGGGTACCGCTCCCCCACCGGTGCGGTGCGGCAACGGGTTCGGCGCTCATCGCGTTGGGACGGCGGGCCTTGACGGAGACAGCAGCAGGCCGTCGTCGGTGACCTCGACGTTGGCGCCGGGGTAGACGGCGAGGACCGCGCGGAGCTGTTTGAGCAGGTTGGCTT
>DATLLN010000110.1:0-2076 GCA_035537835.1 Gaiellales bacterium | reverse complement strand
CCATGCTGCTGGGCGTGATCGGCGCGCTGGGCGGCGCCTTCCTGGCGCAGGCCCTGTTCCACACCCAGCCGCTGGACGACTTCTTCGACATCTCGACCTGGGTGACCGCGATCGTCGGTTCGGTGGCCGTGCTCTGGATGTACGGGATGATCATCGGCAGCGGCCCGCGGACGTCCGTCCTGCGGTAAGCGCGGCGGCACCGCAGCCGGCGTGCCGGCCCGGCCGGTGCCGCGTGTATCGTGTCGACTATGAGTGACAGTGACCGGCTGTCGGTTACGCTTTCCTCAGCGCCGGGCAACCTCCCGCTCGTTCGTCATGCCATCCGCGGATTTCTGGACGCCAGCGACGTGGCCGACCCTCCGGCGGGCGAGGTGCTGCTGGCCGTCACAGAGGCCTGCGCCAACGTCGTCCAGCACGCGTATGTGGGCGATCCCGAGCCGGGTGCGATCGAGCTCGAGGCGGAGCTGTCGGGGAACCGGCTGGTGATCTCGGTTCGCGACCATGGCCACGGGTTCGCGCCTCGGCTGGACAGCCCGGGGGCCGGTCTCGGGCTGCCGGTGATCGCCTCGCTGACCGACCGTTTGGAGATCCGGCCGACCCCCGGTTCCGGTACCGAGATAATGATGGCTTTTGCGCTTAACGAGGCGGCCTGAGGGCGTTTCGGCGACCCTCCTGACTGGGTAACACCGGAGCATGGACGCACGACCTCGGCAGATGCCCACATTTGACCGCAGGACGGTCGACGAGCGGGCCACCGTCGTCGTCATCGAGGGTGAGCTCGACATCGGTTCGGCCGACGCGCTGCGATCGGCGCTGGACGCCGCGGCCGCGGAGGGAACGGCCGTCGTCCGGCTGGAGGCTGCCGGCGTGCACTTCCTCGACTCCTCGGCGCTGGGCGTGATCCTGGCCGCCGGCCAGCGGCTTGCCGAGCGCGGCTCGCGGCTCGAGCTGGCGAACGCCACTCCGGCCGTGCGGCGGATCCTGGAGATGACGCTGATCACCCGTACGGTTCACGTGATTCCGTAGCCCGCCGCGCTGTGGCAACCTCTCCAGGCATGGCCACCACGACGCTGCCGCTGCGCCCCGCTCCCACCGACGACGACATCGCCGGGCTGGAGGAGATCGAGCAGCGCGTGCTGTGGCTGGCGGTGCGGATCGTCGACCACGCCAACCGCGAGCGGCCCTCCGCCGATCCGCTGAAGGTGGGCGGTCACCAGGCGTCGTCCGCCTCGATGGTCAGCCTGATGACGGCGCTGTACGCGTGGGATCTGGAGCGCGAGGACCGGGTGTCGGTCAAGCCGCACGCCTCGCCGGTGCTGCACGCGCTGGAGTACCTGCTGGGCAGGCTCGACCGCCGCTATCTGTCCACGCTGCGCGACTTCGGTGGGCTTCAGGCCTACCCCAGCCGCACCAAGGATCCGTTCCCGGTCGACTACTCGACCGGGTCGGTCGGTCTGGGGGCGGCCGCACCGCTGTTCGGCGCGCTGACCGCGCGGTACGTCGAGGCCCACTTCGATCGGCCGGCCGGCGGTCGCTTCATCTCGCTGCTGGGAGACGCCGAGCTGGACGAGGGCAACGTGTGGGAGGCGATCCTCGACCCGGCCACCCGCGAGCGCGCCGACCGGCCGACCGTGATCTTCGCCTACACGGTCAAGGGCTATCGGCTGCCGATCGCCGGCCAGCCGCTCAACCACTCCGCGCACCTGACCGGCGAGCAGATCGACGAGGTGCGTCGAGCGCTTCGTGCGGACGCCGGCGATGAGTGGGCGGCGCTCGATCCCGGCTCGCCCGGCGGACGGCTGTGCGCCGCCGCCCGCGAACGGCTGGGCGATGGCCGCCGGGCATCCGGCCGCTCGCCGGTCGCCGTCGCCCCCTCGTCCCCGTCACCGCCCCGCGCCCGCTCCACGCAGGAAGCGTTCGGCCGCGTGCTGGTCGAGCTGGCCCGCGAACAGGGAGTCGGAGAGCGGGTGGTGACCGCCGCGCCCGACGTCAGCGTGTCGACCAACCTCGGCGGCTGGATCAACCGCGTGGGCGTGTTCGGCGTCGACGCCGAGCCCGCCTTCGGCGCGCCGGAGG
>DATLLN010000109.1:0-5161 GCA_035537835.1 Gaiellales bacterium | reverse complement strand
CCCCAGTAGTCGTTGTTGTACGTGCCGACGTAGGAGGCCAGCGGAGCTGCGGGCGCGGGCTTGGCCGGCGGCTTCTGACCGACCAGCGAGCCCGTCGGCTGTTCCATCTGTTTGAAGATGTCGCCGTAGAGCTTGTACCAGTCCTCGCGCACCTCGCCGAACTGGACGAGGTCGGCGAATTCGGCGGTCAGCGTTTCGGGCACACCGGACGGCGTGGCGTTGGTGAGCGCGACGATCGCCACATCGGCCGACGGGAGGATTACGAAGTTCGTGCCGGCGCCGAGCTCGAACGCCCCGGAATGGCTGAGCTCCATCCGCGCCGCCGACGTCGCGCCCACGTTGAAGCCGTAGCCGTAGAAGCCCGACCGCATCGCGGGTTCGGTCGCGGGGCTCGACACGATCTGTGGGGTCACCGCTGGCAGCAACGCCTTCGCGTCGATGATCTGCTTCCCCTCGTGGCTGCCGTTGGCCAGCACCATCGTCAGCCATCGCGTCATATCGTTCACCGAGGAGCTCGCTCCACCAGCTGGAGCTTCGGGGTCGGCGTCGCGGACGTAGAGCGGTTCATAGCGCCCATCGACGTGGATATGGCCGACGGCGCGGTCCGGACGGGCTTCGTAGTCAGCGAACCGGTAGCTCGTCGACCCCATTCCGAGCGGACGGAACAACACCTCGTCGGCGAGGTCCTCCCAGGATTTGCCGGCGCTCACCGCGACGGCCTCCGCGCCCGTGGTCAGCCCAAAGTTGGTGTAGGCGTATGAGATTCGGAACGGGTCGAGCGGCAGCTGCCGGAGTCGGTCGAGCACATGCCGCCGGTCGTAACCGAGGTCCTCGAGCATGTCGCCGGCGTGGTCGGGCAGCCCGGAGCGATGCGAGAACATGTCCCCCACGCTGACCATCTGCGTGACAGCCGGATCGGACAGCGCGAACCACGGAAGCTTGGACACGATCGGCGTGTCCCAGCCGATCGTGTTGGTGCCCACCTGGTGGGCAACCACGGTTGCGCTCAGCGGCTTCGACAGCGATGCCAGCTGGAACACCGTGTCAGGGTCGATCCTGTCGCCACTGCGTACATCCTTGACCCCGAAGCCCTTGGCGTACACGGTCTTCCCGCCATGAACCACGGCGACTGCCATTCCGGGGATGCCGGACTTCTTCATCAACTCGTCAACGACCCCGTCGAGCTTGGCCACCGCGTTGGCGACCGCGTTGTCGGGCAGCGGCATCGCGGGCAGCAGCGGCGGTGGCACGTCTGACTGCGACTGGGCCGTCGGCGGTGGCGCCTGTTCAGCCGGTTTGGTGTCGCAGCCCCCTACCAGCGTTAGAAGCACCGCGGCGACGGCGGCCCTGGCCAGTGCGTTCATGACTTGCACCGTAGTGGTTAACCATCACCCGGAGGCGTCATACGCGGCCTGCGCGGCGAGGCGTCGTAGAACTCTGCTTAGCAACGCCGCCATCCCGCTTGGGAAGAGGGTGTCGATCTGTTCAGATGTGGTACCGCATGCGGCACCACAAATTGGACTGACACCATCCCGGGCTCGCGGTGCTGATGTGAGAGGTGGGGCCGATGGGCTATGGCTGCCAGCCGTCTACAGCTGCCACCACGGGTCGAACGTCGGGGCCGTGTCGGGATCGACACGCTGCCCGGGCCTGGGCACCACCACGCGCACGCCCGCCGGGTCGGCGGCCCGCAGAAGGCGCTCGACGGGCTCCGCCCACGGATGCGGCGCCAGCCGGAACGTGGCCCAATGGATGGGCACCAGCAATCCCGAGTCGGCCTCGGCGACATCGAGGTGCGCACGGACGGCCTCTTCCGGGTTCATGTGGATGTCCGGCCACGCCGGGTGATACGCGCCGATCGGTAGCAGGGTCAGGTCGAAAGGCCCGTGGTCCATCCCGATTTCGGCGAAGCTCTTGGTGTAGCCGGTGTCGCCGCCGAAGAACGCGCGGTGCCGCTGCCCGGCGATAACCCATGAGGCCCACAGCGTGGTGTTGCGGGAGAAACGCCGCCCGGAGAAGTGCCGGGCGGGAGTGCACACCAAGGTCAGCTCGCCTATTTGGTGGGTCTCGTTCCAGTCGAGCTCGACGATGCGGCTCGCTGGGATTCCCCATTTGCGTAGGTGCGCGCCGACGCCGAGCGGCACGACAAACGGCGCACGTTGCGTACGGGCCAGCCCGATGATCGTGCCGACGTCGAGGTGGTCGTAGTGGTCGTGGCTGATCAGCACCGCGTCGACGGCGGGCAGCGCCTCCAGCGGTACGGGCACCTCGTGCATGCGTTGCGGGCCGACCGTGTGCGATGGCGAGCACCGGCGACTCCACACCGGGTCGGCAAGCACGCGGTAGCCGTCGATCTCGATCATCGCCGTGGAGTGGCCGTACCAGCTGACCGCGAGCCGCGCCGCGGCCGCCTCGGCTGAAGCGGATGTCGCCAGCGGGATCGGTCCTGGCGGCCGGGCCGTGTCGCGCGAGCCGATCAGATCCCAGATGATCTGCCGTTGCTCCTCGCGGTCGAGGCTGATGCCGGACGCCGGGTCGATGTTGACGAACACCCCGTCCTGGTAGTTCGGGGAGCGCTGCGCGACGGCCTGGACCTCGGCGGGCGTGGCGCCCAGCGCCGCAGGCGCGCCGTGCAGCGCGCGCAACACCCAGCTCCCGGCCAGCACGGATGCCGTGCCGAACCCGAATCGCAGCGCCGCACGCACCACCATCAGGCGCCCTGGAAGTTCGGCGGCCGCTTCTCGACGCGTGCCACCTGCGCCTCGATGACGTCCTGGCTGCCCCATGCCTTGTCGAAGAGCTCCTTGTGCTCCGGCCGCTGGTCCTCGTAGGCGCCGTCGTCGTTGAGCACGCGCTTGGCGTGCTGCAGCGCCAGCGGTGCCAGCCCTGCGATCTCCGCGGCCCACGCCTGCGCGTCGGCCAGCGTGCCGACGCGGTTGGCCATCCCGGTCTGCAGTGCGACGTCGGCGGTCAGCTTTTCCGCGGTCAGCAACATCGCCCTGGCGCGGCCGTGACCGACGAGCCACGACAGCCGACGAATACTCCAGTTGTCCAGCGCCAGACCGTATTTGGCGACAGGAAACTGGAAGAACGCGTCGGGTGCGACGACGCGCAGATCGCAGATCATGGCCAGCTGCAGCCCAGCTCCGATCGCAGGCCCGTTGATCGCGCCGACGACCGGCATAGGCGCGGCGTCGATCGCCTTGTGCAATGCGATGAGCCGGTCGGGATAGTCGGCGGCGAACGCGTCACCGGACAAGTCGGCGCCGGCGCAGAACACGGTGCCCTGGCCGGTCAGCACGATCGCCCGGACGTCCTCGGCGGTCGCCTTCTCGAGGGCCTCGCGGAGACCCTCGACGAGCTCGGTGTTGAGCGCGTTGCGGCGCTCGGGGCGCTGCAGCTCCAGGGTGGTCACGTGGCCGTCGCGGGTCACACCAATCATGCGGCCAGCCTATTAGGGTCTCTCCCTGTGAGCCGGATTGGCGCCCTACAGCTGCGCGATGCCGTGCTGGACGAGGGTTCATTCCGCAGCTGGGACACCCCGCCGCTCGAGGTCGACGCCGGCGAGGCGTACCGGCGCGAGCTGGCCACCGCTTCGGCCGCGACCGGCTTGGACGAATCCGTCGTGACCAGCGAGGGCACGGTGTTCGGCCGTCGCGTCGCGCTGGTGGCGTGCGAGTTCGATTTCCTGGCCGGCTCGATTGGGGTGGCCGCCGCCGAGCGCATCACCGCCGCCGTGCAGCGGGCGACGGCCGGGCGGCTGCCGCTGCTTGCGTCGCCGAGTTCGGGCGGCACCCGCATGCAAGAGGGCACCGTCGCGTTCCTGCAGATGGTCAAGATCGCGGCGGCCGTCGAACTGCACAAGCGGGCGCACCTGCCGTACCTCGTGTACCTGCGTCACCCGACCACCGGCGGGGTGTTCGCGTCGTGGGGCTCGCTCGGTCACGTCACGGCGGCCGAACCCGGCGCGCTCGTCGGCTTCCTCGGCCCGCGGGTCTACGAGCACCTCTACGGCGAGCCGTTCCCGGCCGGGATCCAGACCGCGGAGAACCTGCACCGACACGGCGTCATCGACGGCGTGGTCCCGCTCGAGGCCCTGCGCTCGACCCTGGAGCGCACGCTCAAGGTGGTCGCTGATCCGCCCGAGGCGCCTCCGCCCGTCCCCGCGGCCGGGCCGTTGCCCGACGTGCCCGCGTGGGGTTCGGTCGAGGCGTCGCGGCGCCCGGACCGGCCTGGCGTGGGATATCTGTTGCGGCATGGCACCACTGAGCGGGTGCAATTGTCGGGTACCGAGCGCGGCGAGGCGGCCACGATGCTGCTGGCGCTGGCCCGCTTCGGCGGTCAGCCCGCCGTCGTCCTCGGCCAGCAGCGCGTTGTCGGAGGATTGGTGGGTCCGGCGGCGCTGCGGGAGGCCCGGCGCGGCATGGCACTGGCGGCGGGTTTGCAGCTGCCGCTGGTGCTGGTGATCGACACCGCCGGGCCCGCGTTGTCGGCCGACGCCGAGCAGGGTGGGCTGGCCGGCGAGATCGCCCGCTGCCTGGCCGAACTCGTCACGCTGGACACGCCAACGGTGTCGGTGTTGCTGGGACAGGGCAGCGGCGGGCCGGCTCTGGCGATGGTGCCGGCCGATCGGGTACTGGCCGCGCTGCACGGCTGGCTGGCGCCGCTGCCACCGGAGGGCGCCAGCGCGATCGTGTTCCGCGACGTCGACCACGCCCCGGAACTGGCTGCGGCGCAAGGCATTCGGTCGGCCGACCTGTTGCGCCACGGCATCGTCGACGCGATCGTGCTCGAACGTCCCGATGCCGCCGACGAGCCGATGGAGTTCACGCATCGGCTGTCGGCGACGATCGCCAACGAGCTGCATCAGTTGCGTGCGCTGCGCGACGACGAGCGGCTCGCCGCCCGGCTGGCGCGCTACCGGCGGATCGGGCTGTGAGCACGACGCTGCTGTTCGTGCACAGTCCGGTCGTGGGCCCGTCGACGTGGGTAGATACCGCGGAGACGTTGCGGGAGAACGGTTTTCACTGCCTGGTACCGGACTTGACAGCTGTGGCAACGACGGGCCCGCGGTACTACCCGAAGTACGCCAGGGCGGCGGCCGCCGCGGTCGACGACGGCCCCGACCCGGTCGTCGTGGTCGGACACAGCGCAGCGGGCG
>DATLLN010000108.1:0-16053 GCA_035537835.1 Gaiellales bacterium | reverse complement strand
GCCGTCCTGGATGTCGCCGGCGGGCGTGGAGCTGCCCGTGCCTCCGTCGCCGCCGCTGCTGTCGCTGCTGCCTCCGCCGCAGGCCGCCGCGGCGACCATCACTGCCGTGACGGAGATGGCGAGCATCAGTCGTCGCTTCATGCCGAAGACCTCCTGACCGACCCTTGACGACCCGCCGGGGGCGGCGGGGGGCCAAGTATGGCAGGTGCGTCGGTGGTGGTCTAGTCCGCCGGTAGGATCGGTGAGATGGAGTACGTCGTGGTCGGCGCGGGAGCGATCGGAGGCACTGTCGGCGCGCGGCTCGCGCGCGACGGGCACGACGTCCTGTTCTGCGACGCCGATCCCGAGCACGTGGCGGCGATCAACGAGTCGGGGCTGACGCTCGAGGGGCCGGTCGAGCAGCTGCAGGTGGCCGTCCGGGCAGTGCTGCCGGAGGATCTCCCGGATGGTCTGGATCGCGTCCTGCTGGCGGTCAAGGCGCACCACACCGCGGGCGCGATGGCGTCCGTCGGCCCCCGGCTCGCGGAGGACGGCTTCGTCGTGTCGCTGCAGAACGGCCTCAACGAGCCGGTGATCGCGGACGCGGTCGGGGAACGCCGCGTGGTGGGCGCGTTCGTCAACTTCGGGGCCGACTACCTGGGGCCGGGGCGCATCTTCCTCGGCGGCCGCGGCACGTTCCGGATCGGCGAGCTGGACGGCCGTCGCAGCGACCGGGTCGATGCGCTCGTCGGGGACATCGAGGATGCCGAGGCGAGCCGCAACGTGCTCGGCTACCTGTGGTCGAAGCAGGCCTACGGGGCGATGCTGTTCGCGACGGCGGTCAGCGACCTGTCGATCGCCGATGCGCTCGCCGACGGTGCCTACCGGCCGCTGTTCACCGAGCTCGCTCGCCAGGTGCTGGACGCCGCGCCGTGCCCGCCGGAGCCGTTCGACGGGTTCGACCCGGCCGACATCGAGGGCTCGATCGAGCGCCTGGTCGAATTCAACCGGCGGTCGGCGAAGACCCACTCGGGCATCTACCGCGACCTGGCCGTTCGCCGGCGGCGCACGGAGGTGGATGCGATCCTCGGCCCGGTCGACCGGCCGCTGGTGCGGCGTATCGCCGAGCTGATCCACGCCATCGAGGACGGCCGCCGGGTGTGCGAGCGGGCGAACCTCGACCTGCTGGCGGCCTACGAGCGGCTGGGGAGCTGGGAGCGCCTGAACGCCGTCACCCAGATCGTCGGGGCACCCGACCGCGCCGCGTCCGGTCCGTTGCACGGCATCCCCGTCGCCGTCAAGGACAACATCGACATGGCGGGCCTGGTGACGACCAACGCGTCGACTGTGGCGGTGCCTCCGCCGGCCGAGCAGGATGCGGCCGTGGTCGCCGCCCTGCGCGCCGCCGGCGCCGACCTGTTCTGCAAGACCAACCTGCTGGAGTACGCCGCGGGCAGCGTCAACCCGGCGTACGGCATGACCTTCAACCCGCACGACCTGGAGCGCACGTCGGGCGGGTCGAGCAGCGGCTCCGCCGCGCTGGTCGCGGCCGGTGTCTGCCGCCACGCGCTGGGCACCGACACCGGCGGCTCGATCCGGATCCCGGCGAGCTACTGCGGCATCGTCGGGCTCAAGCCGACGCCCGGACTGCTGCCGCTGGACGGCGTGTTTCCGCTGTCGCCGAGCTGCGACACGGTGGGCACGCTGACCCGCAGCTCCCGGGGTGCCGCGCAGCTGCTCCAGGCCATGACCGGCCGTCCGTACCCGATCCGGCCCGTGAGCGGGGTGCGGGTGGGCGTGATCGACCGGCAGCTGCGCGACCCCGATCTGCGGCCCGACGTCCGCGAGCGCGTGGAGGCTGCGATCACCCGCCTGGCAAACCTCGGATGCGACCTGGTCGAGATCGACATCCCCGAGCTCGACCTCGCCGACGCCGCGCTCGGCGACGTCGTGCTGAAGGAGGCGCTGGACGTGCACCGGACGCGGCTGGCGGCCGAGGCCGATGGCTACGGCCCCGGTACCCTGGCGCTGCTGCGGGCGGCCGAGGAGGTCGACGACGAGCGGTACCGCCGCGGCCTGGCCGACATGGCGCGCGTGGCCGACGGATTCCAGCGGGTGCTGGCGGTGGTGGACGTGCTGGCGGGGCCGGCCGTGGCCTATCCGGCGCCGGCCGAGGATCCGCCCTTCGGTGCGCCCGAAGGTGAGGTGGAGGCCCGGTTCACCGGGCCCTACAACCTGGCCGGGCTGCCCGCGGTGTCGGTTCCCTGCGGCATGGTCGAGGACTACCTGCCGGTCGGCTTGCAGCTGGGCAGTGCCGCACGGGCGGAGGCGCTGCTGCTGTCGGTGTCGGCCGAGTTCGAGGAGGGCGACGGATGAGGATGCACGACTGCACGTGGATGCAGATCGAGGAGTACCTGCGGGGCGACGACCGGATCGTGCTGCCGCTGGGGTCGACCGAGCAGCACGCCTACCTGTCGCTGGGCGTCGACGTGATCCTGTCCGAACGGGTCTCGCTGGAGGCGGCCGAGCCGCTGGGCCTGCCGGTGCTGCCGGCGCTGCCCTACGGCCTGACGCCGTACTTCGCGGCGTATCCGGGCAGCCCCTCGCTGCGCCTGGCGACCTACGTCGAGGTCGTGCGCGACCTGCTCGACTCGCTCCACGGCCAGGGCTTCCGGCGGTTCCTGCTGCTCAACGGGCACGGCGGCAACGAGCCGGTCGCCGGGCTCGCGCACGAGTGGATGGCGGCGAACCCGGGCGGCCAGGTGCGGTTCCACAGCTGGTGGAACGGGCCGCGCACGTGGGCCGTGGTGCAGCGGATCGATCCCCAGGCGACACACGCGTCGTGGCTCGAGAACTTCCCGTGGACGCGGCTGCCCGGCGTCGAGCTGCCTGTACAGGGGAAGCCGGTGATCGACCCGGTGCACCTGCGGATCCTCGATCCGGCCGGCGTGCGCGAGCTGCTCGAGGACGGCTCGTACGGCGGGCGCTACCAGCTCTCGGACGAGGAGATGCTCGAGGTCTGGGCCGCCGGCGTGGCCGAGGTGCGTGCCCTGCTCGAGGACGGCTGGCGGTAGATCAGTAGCCCGCGCCCAGCCCGAGCAGGATGCCGTCGTCGGCCACGGCGGGGCTGGACGTCAGGAACAGCACGACGCCGTCCTCCGGCGCGGTGACCACCTCGAGCTCCTCGCCGGCCAGGTCGCGCATCGCGCCCAGCCGCTGCCCGGCGCCGACCTCGTCACCGGCGGCGACATCGGCAGCCCACCACCCGGCGTCGGCGGCCCGCAGCCAGATGAAACGGCTGACCATCCGCAGGTCGCCGCGGCTCGCCGGCTCGCCGTCCAGCATCCCGGCCTGCCGCAGCGCGTTGGCCAGGCCGTCCGTATGCGCGCGGATCGCGTCCTCCTCCATCAGCCCGCAGCCTCCGGCCTCCGGCGTGATGCCGGGGATGCCGGCGTCGGCCGCGGCGGCACTGGTCGTGCCCTCGATCCGCTGCTCGGGGCCGCGGATCACGTAGCGCAGGCCGTAGGCGCGGGCGAGCGCCTCGGCCCGGTCGGCCACCGGCGACGCGTCGAACAGGGTGAACGGCTCGAGCGCCTCGACCAGGTCGCCGCCGTGCAGGTCGATCAGCAGGTCGCTGCCCGAGATCAGCTCGGTGAAGACGTGGTGGGCGAGCTGTTCCGAGTGCGTCCCGTCGGCGCGGCCGGGAAAGCAGCGGTTCAGGTTCTTGCCGTCCTCGGGCGTGACGAACGGGCTGCGGCCGCGGAACGCTGTGACGTTGACGATCGGTGCGGCAACGATCGAGCCGCGCAGCGCATCGGTGTCGAGTCGCGCCATGAAGCGGGTCAGCGCCTCCATCGACGCGTACTCGCAGCCGTGGATCCCGGCGATCAGGCACGCCCTCGGCCCATCCTGCGAGCCCCGCGCCTCGATCACCGGCATCTCGACCGGGCCGATCCGGCGGAGGCTGCGCTCGATCACTCGATCGGGCCGGTGACGCCGTCGACGAATGCGAGGATCAGCTCGACGGCGCCCTCCAGGTCGTCCAGGTGGACGCAGCCGACGGCCGAGTGGATGTAGCGCGACGGCAGCGATATGCACCCGGACAGCACGCCGCCGCCGCTCAGCGAGATCGCCCATGCGTCCGTCGCGCCGCCCATCAGCACCTCGCGCTGGTAGGCGATGCCGGCGCCGTCGGCGGCCTCCTCGAGGCGGTTGGTCAGCCGCCGTGGCACCGCGTTGCCGATCAGCACCTCGGGCGCCCAGTCGAAGTATTTGATCGCGGGGCCGCCGCCCAGCTTGATCGGCGCGCGGCCGAAGTCGACGCCCGGCACGTCGCCGCACAGCGTGACGTCGATGGCCAGCGCGACGTCCGGCTGCACCCGGAAGCCGGCCGGGCCGGCGCCGCGGATGCCGAGCTCCTCCTGGACGGCCGCCACGCCGACGACCGACGCTGTTGCCGAACGAGACGACAGACGTCGCATGACCTCGATCATCACCGCGCAGCCCGCGCGGTCGTCGACCGCCTTGCCGGTGAACACCCGTGTGCCGTTGAGCAGGGCGCCTTCGCGCGCGAACGTGATCAGGTGCCCGACCCGTACGCCCAGTGCCTCGGTCTCCTCGCGGCTGGTCGTGCCGACGTCGACAGCGAGCTCGTTCAGCTTGAACGGCTTCTCGCGCTCCGCGGCTTCGAGCAGGTGGCTGGGCTTGGCGCCCGAGATGCCGAGCACCGGCCCCTTGTCGCCGTGGATCAGCAGGTGCTGGTCGACCACCATGCGGTCGTCGTGGTAGCCGATCGGCGCCAGTCGCACGAAGCCCTCGTCCTCGACGTGCTGAACGATGAACCCGAGCTCGTCCATGTGCGCGCAGAGCATCACGGTGGGTGCGCCGTCGCCCGCCTTGCGCACGAAGTAGTGGTTGCCCAGCACGTCCGAGTCGTGCTCGTCGTAGGCGCCGTCGAGCTCCTCGATGACGGCGTCCGCCACCAGCCGCTCGTCGCCCGAAACGCCGGGGATGGCGTCGAGGCGGGCGAGCAGATCCAGCATGCGGTCGGACATCGCGTTGCGGATCGTGCCACAATCCGCGATCGTGGTCGAGGGAGTGCTGCAGCAGGTCGACGACGCGGACGTCCGGCTCGTCCGCTTCCTGTACTGCGACTACGCCGGGATCATCCGAACCAAGGTCGTGCACCGGGCGAACCTCGAGCGCAAGCTGACCGAGGGCGTCGGGGTGACCCTGGCGCAGTCGGCGCTGAACGTCCGCGACGAGCTGATCGACATCCCCGAGATGCCGCCGGTGGACGAGGTGCGGCTAGTACCGGACTCGTCGACGTTCACGGTGCTGCCCTGGGTCGAGGCCGGGGGATCGATGGTCGCCAGCCTGCTCGACCGCTCCCGGGAGCCGTGGTTCGGGTGCACGAGATCGCTGCTGCGTAGACAGATCGCCGCCGCGGCGGATGCCGGGTTCTCCGTGGAGGCGACGTTCGAGAACGAGTACTACGTGTACCGGCGCTCGGCCGAGGGCGCCGACCTGCAGCCCGAGCGGCTGCCGGTGTACAGCTCGGTCGGGTTCGACGAGTACCACGCCGTGCTGCTGGAGACGGTCGACGCGCTGACGGCCCAGGGGATCACCCCCGAGCTGGCGATGAACGAGTACGGCGGAGGGCAGCTCGAGATCTCCGTGCGCCATGCGCCGGCGCTGGCCGCGGCGGACGCGCAGATCAAGGTGCGCGACACGGTTCGGGGGATCGCTCTGCGCCACGGTTACCGCGCCAGCTTCGCGCCCAAGCCCTTCCTCGACCAGATCGGCAGCGGCACCCACGTCCACATGTCGCTCTGGCACGAGGGCCGCAACCTGCTGCACGACGCGGCGGCGGAGGGCGCGCTGAGCGAGCTCGGCCGCTGGTGGATCGGCGGGCTGCTCGAGCATCTGCCGGCCCTGCTGGCGCTGACCTGCCCGAGCATGAACTCGTACCAGCGGCTGTCGCCGTCGAGCTGGGCGGGCGCCTTCCGCTGCTGGGGGTTCGACAACCGTGAGGCGCCGGTGCGCGTCGCCTCGCCGTACTGGGACCGCGAGGAGCAGAGCGTCAACGTCGAGCTGAAGTCCTGCGACTCGAGCTCGAACCCACACCTGGCGCTGGCGGCGACCATCGCCGCCGGCCTGGACGGCATCGCCCGCAAGATCGATCCCGGTGCGCCCGTGCGGGTCAACCCCGTCAAGCTGGGCAACGCCGAGGGGCTTCCCGGATCACTGGCGGTGGTGCTCGACCTGCTGGAGCACGACGATGTGCTGACCGACGCGCTCGGGCCGGAGATGACACGCACCTACCTGCAGTTCAAGCGCAGCGAGGTCGCCGCCTACGCGGGCCTCGACCCCGAGCTGGTGGCGGCCGAGCACCGGTACAAGTTCTGAACCCAGTTTTTCATGCGGTCACGCCGCCGTCCACCACCAGGATGGTGCCGTGGGCATACGCGGCGTCGTCCGATGCCAGGTAGGACACCGCGCCGGCCACGTCCTCGGGCGTGCCCATCCGCCGCGCCGGCGCCTCCTGCTCGAACGCCGTCAGGGCCTGCGGATCGAGCCTGATCCAGTCGGCCATCGGCGTGTCGATCAGGCCGGGGCAGACGCAGTTGATCCGCACGCCGGACGGCCCGTGGTCGAGCGCCAGGCTGCGCGTGAACAGCACGACGCCGCCCTTCGATGCGTTGTACACGGCCCGCCGGTGGCCGCCCTTGATCCCGGCGGTCGACGCGATGTTGACGATGCAGCCCGACCCCTCCGCCAGCATCGCCGGCAGGAACGTCTTGCACGTCAGGAACGTGCCCTTCAGGTTGACGTCGACGATCCGGTCGTAGTCCTCGACCGCCAGATCGGGCACGTCGTGCTCGAAGAAGACGCCGGCGACGTTGACCAGCAGCCAGGGCGAGCCCAGCCGCCCCTCGACGGCGTCGCGCAGGCCCACCACCGAGGCCTCGTCGCGCACGTCGCAGGGGAACTCGCCGCCGTCGATGTCCGTGCGGGCGACGGCAAACCCGTCGGCCTCGAGCCGTGCCGCGACGGCCGCCCCGATCGCGCCGGCGGCGCCGGTGACCACGGCGACCGGCCCGCCCGCTGCCATCAGCCGGGTTCCGCGATCGTCCGGGTCAGCGAGACGATGGTGACGAACCGCCGGTACAGGGTCAGCGGCTCGTCCGATACCAGCCGCACCGTGCGCGTGTCCGTCCGTTCGACGCCCTCGACCCAGGTCGCCATCTCGGCCATGTCGGACGTCAGCAGCGTGATGTCGAGCGTGGCCGGCCGGTCGATGGCCGGCGCGGAGAACGACCCCAGGCGTCCGAGGGCCGCCTTGGCGCCGTCCCGGATCCGCTCGCAGGCCTCTTCCGGATGCAGGCTGTGGGCGGCGAACCGCGTGATCGACCGTTTGACGACGACGGCCTCGATGCCGGGCATGAATGGCTCCGCCTCGTCGCGCGTCGCGTCGTCGCCGGTGATCAGGACGACCGGCACGCCATGGTGCTGCGCGACCAGCGCGTTCAGCGCGCTCTCGCCGACCGGCCGGCCGTTGAGGCGGGCCTCGTAGATCGCGAACGGGTTGTACGTGTGCGACAGGATCGCCCGCTCGGCCGAGATCGCGCCGTGGTAGGCGATCATGAACACGGCGTCGAACGAGCCGTCCAGCCCCTCCATCATGTAGAGCGGCTTGTGCTTGCCCGAGATCAGCGACGCGCGGCCGTGCAGCTCGGCCGGCAGCAGGTTCTGCATCGTCCAGTGGCTGTCGTTGACGACCAGCTCGGCGGCCCCCGCCTCGAGCGCGCCGTCGATGGCCGCGTTGACCTCGTCCTGCAGCAGCCGCCGCCCCATCTCGTACTCGCCCGACCCCAGCACCTGGCCCCAGTCGACGATGCCCGCGGTGCCCTCGATGTCGGTGGAGAGGAAGACCTTCACGGCCGCGCGATCCTCTCATACGCGCGCCCGGGGGTCGTCGCCCAGATCGGATGATGCCGCCCCCCCTGGCCCGCGATAGGGTCCCGGGCCGATGCCGCTGCAGACGGATGCGCTGTGGACGTACCTCGTGTTCTGCGCGGCGCTGGGCCCGCGGCGCGGCGACGGCTGAGGTGCGCCCGCTCGATCCGCGGCTGCTCGACCGCGCCCGCCCGGCACGCACGGCGATTGCAGCCGACGCGGCGCTGGGCCTCATCGCCGCGCTGCTCGTGCTCGCGCAGGCGGTGCTGCTCGCACGGATCGCGGCCCGCGGGTTCGACGGTGCTGCGCTCTCCGCGTTGACGGACTCAGTCGTCCTGCTGCTCGCCGTCGTTGCCGCGCGAGGACTGGTCGCCTGGGCGTTCGAGGTGACCGGGCGGAGGGCCGCCGCCGGAGTGCTCTCCGCCCTGCGCATGGAGCTGGTCGGCGCCCGCCTGCGCCGCCGCCCGGCGGCACTCGACGGTGTCGAGAGCGCCGAGGTGGCGACCGCTGCGGTCGACGGGGTGGACGCGCTGGAGACCGTGTTCGCCCGCTACCTGCCGCAGATCGTGCTCGCCGTAGCCGTCCCGGTGGCCGTGCTCGCGCTGGTCGCCTTCATCGATCCGTTGTCGGCGGGGCTGATGCTGTTGACGCTGCCGCTGGTGCCCGTCTTCATGTGGCTGATCGGCCGCTACACGGCACACCGGGCGCGGGAACGCTGGCAGGCGATGGCCCTGCTCTCCGGGCACTTCCTCGACGTCGTCCGCGGCCTGCCGACGCTGCGGGCGTTCAACCGCGGCGCCGCGCAGGCGGAGCGCGTCGAGACCGTCAGCGAGGAGTACCGGAAGGCGACGATGGGGACGCTGCGGGTGGCGTTCCTCTCCGGCTCGGTGCTCGAGCTGGCGTCCACGCTGGGTGTCGCGCTGATCGCCGTGACCGTCGGCGTCCGTCTGGTCGACGGCTCGATCGACCTCGAGCCCGCGCTGACCGTGCTGGTGCTCGCGCCCGAGCTCTACCTGCCGATCCGCAACCTGGCCGCGCAGTACCACGCCGGGGCTGACGGGCTGGCGGTGTCCGCGCGGCTGCTCGACCTGATCGACGATGCCGAGGCGGTGCCGCAGGGCACGCTCTCCGCTCCCAGCCCTCGCGACGTCCCAGTGACCGTCGAGGGGGTCACCGTCGCCTATCCCGGCCGTCCGGTGCCGGCGCTGGAGCGCTTCAGCCTTGGTCTGGATCCGGGCGAGACGGTCGCGCTGGTCGGGCCGAGCGGCGCCGGCAAGAGCACCGTCGCGTCGCTGCTGCTGCGGTTCGTCGACCCGTCCGCCGGCCGGGTGTCCGTGGGCGGCGTCGACCTCGCGGGATGCGACGTCGCGGGCTGGCGCGAGCGCGTCGCGTGGGTGCCACAGGGCCCGACACTGTTCCACGGCACGGTCGCCGCCAACATCGCCCTGGGCGCGCCCGGTGCGACCGCCGCCGCCGTTCGCGGCGCGGCACAGCGGGCGGGCGCCGATGCCTTCATCCGCGCGCTGCCCGACGGCTACGACACGCTGGTCGGCGAGGCGGGTCGCGCCCTGTCCGCCGGCCAGCGCCAGCGGATCGCGCTCGCCCGTGCGTTCCTGCGGGACGCAGCCTTGGTCATCCTCGACGAGCCGACGGCCAACCTCGACGCCGCCAGCGCCGAGCGCGTGGCAGAGACGATCGGAGGCCTGGACTGCACCGTGCTTGTGATCACCCACGATTCGCGGATCGCGAGTCTGGCCGATCGCGTCGTGCGGCTTGATGCCGCCGGCGCCCCCGTCCCGGTGGTGGCGGCGTGATGCGCCGCCTGCTCGGGCTGGCCGGCATGCCCCGCGGCCGCGTCACCCTGGCCGTGTTGCTCGGTGCGGCAACCGTGCTGTTCGGTGCCGGGCTGATGACGACCTCGGGCTACCTGATATCCCGCGCGGCCCAGCATCCGCCGGTGCTCGAGCTGACCGTCGCCATCGTCGGCGTGCGGTTCTTCGGCGTGGCCCGCCCGATCGCGCGCTACCTGGAGCGCCTGGCCTCGCACGACCTCGCGCTGCGTTCGCTGGTGCGCGTGCGTGCGGTCGTGTTCGCGCGGATCGAGCCGCTGGCGCCGGCCGGCCTCGAGGGGTTCCGTCGCGGAGATCTGGTGCGCCGGATGGTGGGCGACATCGACGCGCTCCAGGGGCTGTACGTGCGTGCCGTCGGGCCAGTGCTGGTCGCCGCAGCGGCGTCCGTCGTCTGCGTCGCTACCGCAGGCATCATGCTGCCCGAGGCTGGGGCGATTCTGGCCGGCGGGCTGCTCGCCGCGGGCGTTGGCGTGCCCGTGGTGGCCGGCTGGGCGGGCCGTAGCGCCGGCACCCGGCAGGCGCCGGTCCGCGGCGAGCTGAGCGGCGAGCTGGTCGAGCTGCTGCGCGGCGCGCCCGAGCTGGTCGCGTTCGGCGCCGCCGACCGGGCGATCGCCGCGGTGCGCGACCGCGACCGCGAGCTGGCCCGGCTCGCCCGCCGCGACGCCTGGGTGGCCGGCGGCGTGGAGGCGCTCTCGGTCGCGGTGACCGGCGTGACCGTGGCCGCCGTGCTGGCCGTCGCCGTGTCCGCGCACGCCGCCGGACGGCTCGATGCCGTGCTGATCGCCGCGCTGGCGCTGCTCGCGCTGGCCGCGTTCGAGGCCGTCGCGCCGCTCCCCGCCTGCGCCCGCGAGCTGGCCGCGATGCGTGCTGCCGGTGCGCGGGTGCTCGATCTGGTCGACCGGTGGCCCGAGGTGGCCGACCCCGCGCATCCGCTGCCACCGCCCCCGGCCCGTCCCGGCGTCGCGCTGGAGCGGGTCACCGCCCGCTACCCCGGGGCCGAGGAGCCGGCGCTCGCCGGATTCGACCTTCGCCTCGAGACCGGCAGCCGCATTGCCGTCGTCGGCCCCAGCGGCGCCGGCAAGACGACGGTCACCAATCTGCTGCTGCGCTTTCTCGACCCGGAGGACGGACGGGTGACGATCGCCGGGCACGACGAGTGCGACCACCGCGCCGAGGACGTCCGTCGCACCTTCGCACTGGCCGGCCAGGAGGCCCACGTCTTCAACTCGACGATCCGCGAGAACCTGCGCCTGGCGCGTCCGGATGCGACCGACGAGCAACTGTACGAAGCGCTCGGCCGGGCTCGGCTCGCGGACTGGGTGCGCACGTTGCCCGACGCCCTGGACACGCTCGTCGGGGAGGACGGCTCGCGCCTGTCGGGTGGGCAGCGGCAGCGGCTGGTGCTGGCCCGCGCCCTGCTGGCGGACGGGCCGGTGCTGGTGCTGGACGAGCCGACGGCCCACCTCGACCCGGAGACTGCGGAGGCGGTTGTTCGCGACACCTTCGCCGCGGCCGGCGACCGCACGGTGCTGTTGATCACCCACCGCGGCGAGGGTCTCGACCTGGTCGACCGGATCGTCCCATGTGGATGATGGCCACGCGGCGCCCGACCGCGTAGGCTGTGCGGCTATGCCGTGGTTCCGTCGGTCATTGCTCGTCGTCCCGCTGGCCGCGATGCTGATCGCATCGGGCTGCGGCGGGTCGGGCGGCGGCTCCAGCAAGTCGTCCGCCGAGACGTGGGCCGACGGGGTCTGCGGCTCGCTGAACACCTGGAAGTCCTCCGTGACCGCCGCCGGCGCCTCGATCACCGGCGGAAGCATGAGCCAGGATCAGGTCACGTCCGCGGTCAATCAGGTCAAGGATGCGACGTCGAAGCTGTCGTCGGATCTCAAGGGCCTGGGCCGCCCGGACACCGAGTCGGGCCAGCAGGCGCAGGAGGCGCTGACCAAGCTTTCGTCGCAGCTCGACGCGGACGTGGATCAGATCAACCAGGCCGTCGAAGGCGCATCCGGGCCGACCGCAGCGGTGGGAATCGCGACGTCGGTCGGTGCGGCGCTGTCCCAGATGAGCACGCAGGTCTCGGCGGCGCTCTCGACGCTCGACCAGGCCGACACCAAGGGCGAGCTCAACGACGCCTTCCAGAACTCGGACGCCTGCAAGCAGCTCACCGGCTCCGGCTCGTAGATACCTGAAACCGATCGGAGTGGTGGCATGGCACTGAAGCATCCCGACGCGCAGCACGGCCCAGAGCACGACATCTCCCTGGCGCCGATCTTCGAGCTCGAGGCCGGGACGCGGATCCCCCGCCACACCATTCCGCAGAACGAGATGGCGCCCGAGGTGGCGTACCAGATCATCCACGACGAGCTGATGCTCGACGGCAACGCGCGCCTGAACATGGCGACGTTCGTCAGCACGTGGATGGAGCCGCAGGCCGCCCGGCTGATGGCCGAGTGCTCGGATAAGAACATGATCGACAAGGACGAGTACCCGCAGACCGCGGAGCTCGAGATGCGCTGCGTGAACATCCTCAGCCGGCTCTGGAACGCGCCCGATGCGACCGACGCGACCGGCTGCTCGACCACCGGTTCGAGCGAGGCGGCGATGCTCGGCGGCCTGGCGCTTAAGCGGCGATGGCAGAAGCGGCGCAAGGCTGCGGGTGAGCCGATCGACAAGCCGAACATCGTGATGGGCATCAACGTCCAGATCTGCTGGGAGAAGTTCGCCAACTACTGGGATGTCGAGATGCGGCTGGTCCCGATGGAGGGCGAGCGGTTCACGCTGTCTGCCGAGGAGGCCGTGAAGCTCTGCGACGAGAACACGATCGGCGTGGTCGCCATTCTCGGCTCGACGTTCGACGGCGCCTATGAGCCGGTCAAGGAGATCTGCGACGCGCTCGACGCGTTCCAGACGGAGACGGGGATCAACGTGCCGGTGCACGTCGACGGGGCGTCCGGTGCCTTCATCGCCCCGTTCCTCGACCTCGACCTGGAGTGGGACTTCCGGCTGCCCCGCGTCGCCTCGATCAACGCCTCGGGGCACAAGTACGGGCTGGTCTATCCGGGTGTTGGCTGGATCGTCTGGCGCGACTCCGAGTCGCTGCCCGAGGACCTGATCTTCTGGGTCAACTACCTGGGTGACAACATGCCCACGTTCGCGTTGAACTTCTCGCGGCCGGGCGCGCAGGTGGTCGCGCAGTACTACAACTTCCTGCGCCTCGGCTTCAACGGCTACGCGAAGGTGCAGGGCTATGCGCGGAGCATCGCCATGGGGCTGTCCTCGCAGATCGCCGGCCTCGGCCCGTTCCGGCTGCTGACGACCGGCGACCAGCTCCCGGTGTTCGCCTTCACGCTCAACGACGACGTGACCAACTTCACGGTGTTCGACGTCTCGAACGCGATGCGCGAGCGGGGCTGGCAGATCCCGGCGTACACCTTCCCCAAGAACCGCGAGGATCTCGCCGCGCTACGGGTGGTCGTCCGCCAGGGGTTCAGTCACGACCTGGGCGACCTGATGATCGCCGACCTCAAGCGCCAGCTGCCGAAGCTGCAGGAGCAGGCCGAGCCCGTGCACGACGCCTCCAGCGCGCAGAGCTTCCACCACTAGTCTCAGCGGGTGGTGGCGTGCTTCGGCTGGTCGTGCCAGATCCACCAGCGGTCGGGCGGCGTCTGCGGGTACCCCTCCGGCGAGTCCTCCCACTCCTCCTGGCGTCCCAGCGCGGTCATGTCGAGGTAGCTCCACGTGCTCCCCATCGCCTCGTCGCCGCGGGCGTCGATGAAGTACGTGCGGTAGACGTCGTCGCCGTCGCGGATGAACGCGTTCGTGCCGTGCCACTCGCCCACGCCGAAGTCGGCGTCGAACTCGTCGGTCAGCGTGTACCAGGGCATCTCCCAGCCCATCCGCGCCTTCAGCCCCTGGATCTCGTCCTGGGGCGCGCGTGAGACGAAGACGAGCGTCGTGTCGCGCTCGTTC
The DNA here is from genome assembly GCA_035537835.1 of Gaiellales bacterium. GTDB lineage: Bacteria > Actinomycetota > Thermoleophilia > Gaiellales > JAICJC01 > DATLLN01. Next base: position 2,293 of record DATLLN010000108.1, on the reverse strand, counting down.
AGGTGGGCGACGTGGGCGACCTGGTCGGCCACCATCGAGCAGCCGATGCAGGCGTGCTCCGGCCACCCGCCCACACCCGGCTCGTAGAAGGCGCGATAGACGATCAGCTGCTGGCGGCCGTCGAACAGATCCACCAGGCTCGCGTTGCCGTCGGGCCCGATGAATGCGTACTCCCGCTCCACGGCCTGCCACGGCATCCGCCGCCGCTGGGCGGCGAGCGCGTCCCGCGTGCGGGTCAACTCCTTCTCCTTGACCAGCAGCTTCTGGCGGGCGGCTTCCCACTTCTCCGCCGACACAACTGTGCGTGGCTTCATGGCGACTCCTCTCGCGAAGCACGGCTCGGACGACCGACGGCGTGGGGAGTGAAACGGGAGCGACGGGACTCGAACCCGCGACCTCCGGCGTGACAGGCCGGCGTTCTAACCGACTGAACTACGCCCCCGTGTGCGCCGTGCGGGCGCGCGGCTGAGTATACCCGTGGAGCGTCATCCGGGACGCGTAGGATCATCCGGCGATGCGTGACTACCTGCCCATCGCCGAGCACGGCGTGATCGGCGACCTGCATACCGTCGCTCTGGTGGGCACCGACGGGTCGATCGACTGGTACTGCTGCCCCCGCTTCGACGCCCCCAGCGTGTTCGGCGCGATCCTCGACGTCCACAAGGGCGGGTACTTCCAGATCGCCCCGGCGGACGGCGAGTACAAGACGAAGCAGCTCTACCTGCCCGACACGAACATCCTCTACACCCGCTTCCTGACGCCCGACGGCGTCGGCGAGCTGACCGACTTCATGCCGATCGGCCCGCAGCACGATCTGGGCGAGCACCGGCTGGTGCGCTGCGTGCACTGCGTCCGCGGGCAGATGCGGTTCCGCGTCGAGTGCCGCCCCCGGTTCGACTACGCCCGCGCCGAGCACGAGCTGGTCGAGGGCGACGGCGGCGTGCTGTTCCGCGGAGCTGCGCTGACGCTCGCGCTTGAGTCCGACCGCGAGATGAGCTTCGACGGCCACGACGTCGCATTCGAGTGCACGCTCGAGGCGGGCGACTGGATGAACATCTCGCTGTCCCGCGTCGATCCCGGCTACGAGCCGCGCCGGTTCACGGAGGGCGAGGCGACCGAGGCGTTCACGCACACCGTCAGCTTCTGGCGCAACTGGATCGCCAAGTCGCGCTACCGCGGCCGCTGGCGCGAGATGGTGCACCGCTCGGCGCTGACGCTGAAGATGCTCACCTACAAGCCGACCGGCGCCATCGTCGCCGCGCCGACGACCAGCCTGCCGGAGACGCTAGGCGGCGAGCGCAACTGGGACTACCGCTACACCTGGATCCGCGACGCCGCGTTCTCGCTGTATGCGCTGCTGCGGCTCGGCTTCACCGAGGAGGCGGGCGCCTTCATGAGCTGGCTGACCGACCGCTACCGGGACGAGGGCAGCCACGCCGAAGGGCCGCTCCAGATCATGTACGGGATCGACGGCCGCGCCGACCTCGAGGAGCTGGTGCTCCCCCACCTCGAGGGCTACATGGGCTCAGCGCCGGTGCGCATCGGCAACGGCGCCGCCGACCAGCTCCAGCTCGACATCTACGGCGAGCTGATCGACTCGATCTACCTCTACAACAAGTACGGGGAGCCGATCGGCTACGACGCCTGGATGTCGCTGACCAAGGTGGTCGACTGGCTGGCCGCCAACTGGGACCGGCCGGACGAGGGGATCTGGGAGACGCGCGGCGGCCAGCAGCACTTCACCTTCTCGCGGCTGATGAGCTGGGTGGCGATCGAGCGGATGGTGCGCATGTCGCGCCAGCGCGGGCTGCCGGCCGATCTCGTCGGGTGGCTGGAGGTGCGCGACAAGATCGCCCGCCAGGTGATGGAGCGCGGCTGGAACGAGAGCCGCCGCGCCTTCACCCAGCACTACGACACTGAGGTGCTGGACGCGTCGGTGCTGCTGATGCCGCTGACCAAGTTCATCGCGCCGCGCGATCCGCGCTGGCTGTCGACGCTCGACGCCATCGGCAACGAGCTCGTCTCCGACAGCCTTGTCTACCGGTACAACGTCTCCGCGTCGCCGGACGGGCTCCAGGGCGATGAGGGCACGTTCTCGATCTGCTCGTTCTGGTGGGTCGAGGCGCTGGCCCGCGCGGGCCGCCTCAACGAGGCGCGGCTGGCGTTCGAGAAGATGCTGACGTACGCCAACCACCTCGGCCTCTACTCCGAGGAGATCGGGCCGACCGGCGAGCAGCTGGGGAACTTCCCGCAGGCGTTCACGCACCTCGCGCTGATCTCGGCGGCCGTCAAC
>DATLLN010000107.1:0-2077 GCA_035537835.1 Gaiellales bacterium | reverse complement strand
CGATGGTGCCCTGTGCCGGCTGCGCCTGGTCGAGCTTGGTCGTGACCCTGGTCGGCACACCGAGCACCCTGAGCGTCGACGTGAACTCCGGGATGAAGACGTCACCGCTCAGCTGGCCGGTGGTTAGGTTGGCGCTGCCGTTGAAGGTGGACCCGTCCGGCAGCGTGATCGACTGGTCGAGCTTCTTCACGGTCAGCGCCCCGGACACCTTGTAGTTGGTGAACGGGATGACGAAGTCAGCGGCTGAAGCGGCCGGCACCGACACGATGCAGGCGGCGAGCAGCGCCACAGCAAAGCCGAGCACGGCTCTCCGTACGCGGGTCATTCGGGCCTCCCTGGTTGCACTGCGCCGGGGTTTACCCGGGCAGCCAGCCGTCGTACCGCGTCGGCCGCGAGTCTGGCACGTGCGCATAGGCGCGGGCGGGATCGCTCGTCTCCTCGCGGACCCCAGCGTCGTGGCGCAGGGCCGCCTCGTCGACCGTGTAGGCGCCACCGTTGCAGTCCTCGTCGGCGTGCTCGCGCGACCCCGCGGCGAGGACCACGCACGGCTCGTCGCCGGCGCCGACGATCATGTGCGCCGCACCGGGCGGGCAGTGCACGAAGTCCCATCGACGCAGCCGCCGCTCCTCCCCCTCGACGATCAGCAGCGGCTCACCCGCGAGCACGAGGAAGTCCTCCTGGTCGGCCTCCCAGTGGTACATCCCGATCGGCTCGCCCGGCCCGAGCACCAGGATGGCGACGCCGAGTTGCGGGAACAGCTGCCCGGCCTCGCTGTCGTGCCAACCGGTGAACGGCAGGCTGTGGCCGCGACCGGGGCGATCGACCCAACGCGCCTCGCGCGCGTTGACCACAAACCATCCCGGGCCGGCCGGCACCAGGCCGGCGTCTGTCTGGTCGAGGCGGGCCTCAGGGATCACCCAGGGCCTCCTCGGTGGTGCGGTACTCCTCCACGCGCACGATCTTCCCAGCGCGGAGGGTGACGACGTAGGTCTCGTTGACGTCGAGCACGATCCCGCTCTCGCGCCCGGCGACGCGCGCCGTCCACGGGACGACGACGGCATCGCCGCGGTCGATCAGCGGCTCGAACTGCATGACGTCGGCGAAGCGGTTGGCCCACGGGTCGGCGAGCGAGTCGACGAAGCGGCGCACGGCCGCGATCCCCCGATGGGTGCGCGCGTCCGGCTCGTCCGTGGACATCCTCCACTCGACGTCGGCGCTGAAGTCCGAGAAGGCGGTGTCGAAGTCACCGCGGCTGAAGGCCTCGAACGCGCGCCGGACGAGCTCGACGTCGTCAGCCGCCACTCACACGCCCAGACGCGATCGCATGGTGGCGAGCTCGGCGTCGGTGAGAATCCCGCGGCGGTGGAGGTCGGTCAGCTCACGCAGCCGGTAGGAGGCCGCCGATGGCATGGCCGCGCGGATCGTCTGATCCGCCCAGCGCCCGCCCTGCCGAGTGCCGAACCACGCGTGGACCTGGTCCGGTCGGCCGGTGATGGCGGAGGCGCGGATCATCTGACTGAGCAGAGCCACCCAGGGAGCTTACGATGCCGGGCGATGCGGTCCGAGCCTCGCGCCGATGAGTTCACGGCCGGGGAGCCGCGCTGGCCGATGGCGTGCGCGGTGATCGCGGCGATGGTGCTCACCGCGCTGCTGCCGGAGGCGTTGCGCGCCGGGCCGCGGCTGCTGCTGCCGGTGCTCGAGGGGCTGCTGCTCGTAGCCCTGATCGCGGGCGACCCGGGCAAGATCGACCGCCGCTCGAGCGCGCTGCGGGCGCTCTCGATCGGCCTCGCGTGCGTGCTCGTCGTCGGGGCGCTGTGGGCGACGGCGGCACTGATCGACGACCTGATCGACGGCGGCTCGACCACCAACTCCGCCAGCAGCCTGCTCGAGGCCGGCTCGGTGGTCTGGCTGTTGAACATCATCGCCTTCGCGCTGGTCTACTGGGAGCTGGACGGCGGCGGAGCGGCAGCGCGGGCGTTCCAGGCGCCCGCCCACCCGGACTTCGCCTTCCCGCAGCAGCTGAGTCCCGAGCTGGCTCCGGCCGGGTGGCGTCCGCGCTTCGTCGACTACCTCTACC
>DATLLN010000106.1:0-5596 GCA_035537835.1 Gaiellales bacterium | reverse complement strand
GTGCTCCATGGGGCGCTGGAGCAGCGGCGTCGCGAAGGTGCTGTCGACCACCAGCAACGAACCGGGGTCGCGTGAGGCAGCCGCGGCTGCGATGTCGGCGATCGCTATCAGCGGGTTGCTCGGCGTCTCCAGCCAGACCATCGCCGCGCCGCGGGCAGCCTCGGCGACGGTCTGCGCATCGCCGATGTCAACCCAGCGAACGGTCAGCCGTCCGACCGCCTCGCGTGCGCGCAGCTGATCCGTGAAGCCGTGGTAGGCCGACCGCGGTGCCACCACGGCCCCGCCGGCCGGCACGGCGTCGAGCACCGCCGCGCAGGCGGCCAGTCCCGAGCCGAACGCGACCGCGTGGCCGCCCTCGAGCTCGCCGACCAGGTCCTCGAGCGCCGCCCATGTGGCGTTGCCGTCGCGGCCGTACTCGAGCTCGGCGCCCAGCCGGTACGTGCTGGACATGACCACGGACTGGCCCAGCGGCGCGCCCGGTTCGTGGGCCCGCCCGCCCGTCACCAGTCTGGTCTCGACCCGCTCAGCCACGGCCGTAGCCTACGCCGCGGGCCTGATCGCGGCCAGCACGGCGGCCTTCGCCGGCCGCGACTCGCAGAATGCCCGGAACGCGGCGGACTCGGGCAGCTCCCGCCCCGCGTCCCGGCGCAGCACGTACCACGACCGGCGCAACGGCGCGCCCTGGACACGCACGCGCCGCAGCGTGCCGTTCGCCAGCTCCGCTCCGGCCGCGTGCGTCGAGAGCAGGCTGATCCCGAGGCCCACCGCGACGGCCTGCTTGATCGCGCCATTCGACCCCAGAGTCATCGTCGAGCGGGGGCGGATGCCGTGCTCATCGAGGAACCCCTCGACCGCTGCCCGCGTCCCGGATCCCTGCTCGCGCAGCAGCCAGGTCTCGGCCTCCGGATCCTCCACCGGGTGATCTGCGGCTGCGACCACCACCAGGCGGTAGTCGAGGAAGGGCGTGCCGGTGATCCCCGACCCGGCCGGGGGGCTGCCGCCGATCGCCAGATCCGCTCCGCGGCGCAGCAGGCGCTCGAACACCCGGGCGCGGTTGCCAACTTCGAGTGACACGCCGACGTCCGGCCGCTCGCCCTGGAACGCCTTGAGGATGGGCGGGACGACGTACTCGCCGGCCGTGGTCACCGCCGCCAGCCGCAGCGTGCGCGTGCCGTGCAGCTCGCGCAGCGCTTGGTCGCGGACGCCGAGCAGCTCGGCGGCGTAGCGTGCCAGCGTCTCGCCGGCGTCGGTCAGGACGATGCCCCGGCCCTGGCGGGCGATCAGCTCGACCCCCAGCTCACGCTGGAGCGCCGAGACGGCGGCCGACACGGCGGGCTCGGTGACCACAAGCTCGGCCGCGGCGCCGCGCACAGAGCCGGTGCGGGCGACGGCGAGGAACGTCTTGAGCTGGCCGAACGTCATTGCACCAAAACGTTATCAATCGGAGACAGGCTGCATCTCGGCCTACAGAGTCGGAGATCCCGGTAGGCTGACCGGCCCATGGCGCGCCCGATCATCCTCGGCGTCGTCGGCGACTCCGCTGGCGGCAAGACCACGCTCACCCGCGGGCTCGTGCGTGTGCTCGGGCAGGAGCAGGTTTCCCACGTCTGTCTGGACGACTACCACCGCTACGACCGGGCGCAGCGGGCGGGGATGGACGTGACGCCGCTGGCGCCCGACTGCAACCACATGGACGTGATGGCGCAGCACCTCAAGCTGCTGCGCTGCGGTGAGCCGATCCTGAAGCCGGTGTACCGCCACGCCGATGGCACCTTCGGCCCGCCGGTCTACCTCCGGCCGGGGCGCTTCCTGATCGTCGAGGGGCTGCTCGGTTATCACACCGACGAGCTGCGGGGCTGCTTCGACATCCGCGTGTTCCTCGATCCGCCGGAGAGCCTGCGGCGGCGGTGGAAGGTCGTCCGCGACTGCTCCCGCCGTGGCTACACGACGACGCAGGTGCTCGACGAGCTCGACCGCCGCGAGGCCGACTCCGAGCGGTTCATCCGCCCGCAGCGCCACCACGCGGACATGGTCGTCCGGTTCGCGCCGCCGGCCGGCGCCGACGACGGGGCCGCGGCCGATGCCACCCATCTCGACGCCCACCTGCTGCTCCGGCCCGGCCTGCCGCACCCCGACCTGTCCGACGTGGTGGGCGACGGCGATGACGGGCTACAGCTGCTCGCCGCCGGCGACGACCAGGATCTCCGGGTGCCCGGCCGTCTGACGCCGGCTCGCGCGCTGGAGCTGGAGGAGCGGATCTGGGGGCACATGCACTTCGCCAGCCACCTGCGCAGCGAGCGGCTGGGGGAGTTCACGCTGGGTACCGACCTGCACCGCTCGGACTCGCTGGCGATCGTCCAGCTGCTGGTGCTGTACCACCTGGTGACCGCCCGCGCCCGGGTCGCGCTGGGCGGCCCCGAGGCGACCACCCGCGACTGACGCTCAGGTGCGGCGCGCGGTGCGCCGATACCGAAGGCATGGCCGGATTCGTCGCCTGCCTCCTGCTCGGCGCCGCGACCGCTTGGGTCGCCCAGCGCAAGAACCGCAACGCCGTGATCTGGGCCATGCTCGGGTTCATGTTCGGCGTGATCGCGCTGGGTGTCTGCGCGCTGTTCCCCCGGCAGAGCTCCGACGCCGCCTGGTTCTAGGCGGTCAGTCCCGGGCGAACCGGACGCGGGCGTCGTAGCTCGCGCTGCCGTGCTCCTGGCGGACGTCGAGCAGCACGATCCCGGGGCGGTGCGCCGTGAACGCGATCGTCCTGTCCGCGTGCACGCGCACCGGCACTCCGCCGATCGTCAGGTGCGCGCTCGAGGGATCGAAACCCAGGTGGATCCGTCCGACGGCGTCTCGGCCGACGATCAGTTCGGGCAGGTTCGGGTCGTTCTCAGGCGCCGCCGCGTCCAGGCAGCCGGTGACGCCGCCGCTCGACCAGCAGCTCGACCCGCGTGACATCCAGTGCCCTGGCTCCCCGAACTCGATGAAGGCCGGCGGCGGGAGGGTGCCGCCCGCGGTCGGTGCCAACCCCGGCGGTGCGTCCGAGCCGCTCGGCGTGCCGAGGCCGCTGCCGCAGCCGGCCAGCGCCAGGGCTCCCAGGAGGATGCACGCGATTCTCATGCCCAGTCAGACGGCGCGCGCCGGGCGCCGGTTCCCTAGGCGGACACGGCGACGAACCAGCGCCCGTCGAACAGGACGGTTCCGCCGCCCAGCTCGGCGGCGAGGCGGTCGCCGGTGAAGAAGCGCTTGTAGACGCGGTGGCTGGAGCCGTCGTTCAGGATCCGCTCCTGCCACTGCTCCGCCGGCTGGCCGTCGCGCTCCGCCGAGTCGACGACCACCAGCTCGCCGGCCACCCGGCGCGCCGCGGCCAGGAACGCGACTCGCTCCTCGGTCAGCAGGTGCCCGTAGAAGTGGCCGGTCAGCACGCGGTCGAACGCGCCGTCGGCGAACGGCAGTGGCACGGCGTCTCCCTGGACGGTGCGGATGCCGGCGCCGCGGGACGCGGTGATCTCCAGCATCGACGCGCTCTGGTCGAGCCCGGTCACCTCGCCGCGCAGGTGGCGGGTCAGGAAGCCGGTGCCGCAGGCCACGTCCAGCACCCGTGCCGGCGGCAGCCCGGCGAGCACGCCGAGCAGCTGCTCGACCTCGTCGTGCCACCCAGGACGGTCGAGCTCGGCATAGCGGCCGCGGCCGAGCCACCAGTCGTCGTACTCGGGCGCGCGCCGCTCGTAGTAGGCGCGCATTTCGTCGTCGACGACCCTGGCCATGCCACCAGCCTAGCCGCCGCGCGCGGTAGCCTCCTGCGCCGTGTGGATCCGCAACACCAGCCGCTACCCCGACGACGAGGTCGACCGCCTGGTGCAGCTTGCGGCCGGGTGGCTCGACGGCCCGCGGGTCTGCGTCAACGTCAAGAACCTGGGCAAAGGGCGCGGCGCGTTCCGGGGCAGGGCGTACTCGGGCGTGCCCAAGATCTCGAACGCTCCGCGGCGGGCGACACACCTGGTGACGATCGCGCTGGGGCCGCCCGACAGCTTCTCGCAGGATCCCTGGCGGGCGACCGCCCGCAGTCCCGAGGTGCTGCTCGCGGACTGGCGCTCGGCGCTCGTCTACGTCGCCGCCCACGAGGCGCGGCACGTCGAGCAGTTCGTCCGCAAGGCGCCGAGGAGCGAGATCGACTGTAACCGGTTCGCCGCCGCGCTGCTCGAACGCTGGCGCGTTTCCGAGGGGCGCTCAGGCGCCGCCGTGGCGTGTCGATAACTCGTCTGAAACTCGGAGCCGCCCAACCAGGCGGTTTCCGCGTAACCATGCGAGTCGTCCCCGCCGTTGGTCGCTGGGTGCTGCCCGGGTGTGGCCTCGGTGTGGCCCCGGATCCGTCTGCCCGGCGGTAGGCAGGTCGAGCAACCGGTAGCGCTCCGCACGACGTAATGTAGCTCGCAAGCCTCGCGAGCTCGGATCAGCGTAGCTCCAGGACGAGCTCCTCGATCCGTCGTCGCCCACGTGCCCGTCGACCTGGGTGAACCCGCACTTCTCGAGCACCCGGATCGAGGCGACGTTCGTGTTCACGACCTCCGCGTGCAGCGGACGCGCATCGACGATGCCCACGAGCTCGGCGAGGGCCTCCGTCGCGAGCCCGCGGCCCAGAACTGTCGCCCGATCCAGTAGCCCTGAGCCTGCGCCCGTCAGCCGCCCAGCAGCCGATGTTGCCCGCCACCTCGCCGGCGCAGCGAATTGAGTGGGTCCGGCGGCGGCGGAACGATTGACTGAACCCGAGCGGCGCTCTGAGCCGGATCGGACAGCGTCAGGTGGATCACGTGGGGCGTCGCTGCTCATCCTCGGCGCGGGATCGCGGACGGGCGCGACCGGGGTTCGGCGCTCGCGGCCGCGCACCGCTCGACGCCCTGATCGTCGCCCGTGGATACCGCGGTGTCCACTTCTGACGCGAGGTTATGTGCGTAAAGCGCCTCAGTGCTGTCGAGCGGGTGCAGATACAGCGACGCCACCCTGGGCGATCGCGGAGCACGTACCGCAGAGCGCGGGCGAGTCGATGGGGAGCTCGGCGACGAGTCGGATCTCGACGAGCTCGCGGTGGGTGGAGCAGACGGCGAGGCCGACGCTCGAGGTTCCGGCTGGCCAGACGGCGCGGGCGACGTGGTCGAGCCGGCCGTCCGTCATCCGGCCGAGCAGGACGCCCCGGCCAGTCATCGGCCGTACCTGTGCCCGCGGAGTCACGCGACGGCTCGCTCGGCGTCGTCGATCTCCGTGCTGATCACCAGGGTCGGGTTCGTCTTCCTCAGCCCCGGCTTCCAGGTTCACCTGCATCGCTCCTCCTTCGGTATCGACCTGACTCATCAGCGCCGAGTGGTCAGCCTCGGCGGACGTCCGTTCGGCCCCGGACGTTTCGTCGACTAGAGGCCGGTCTTGCGGACCCCGTAGGCGGCCTGCCTGTGGTGTACCCCTCGTACCTGAGCTGCTCGATCAGGCCCGAACGCGAGAGCGCCTGCGTGTCGATGCAGTCGGCTGCCGCCTTGGCGGCGGCGGATCGGTCAGCTGCGCGCCGACCCGCTGAATCGACCCTCAAGATCGCGCAGCCTGCGTTGCAGGT
>DATLLN010000105.1:0-11843 GCA_035537835.1 Gaiellales bacterium | reverse complement strand
GCAGCCGGCGAGGTGACCGTCCAGGGCGAGTCCTGCGGGGCCGGCACCCTGATCACCTTCGCCCCCGACGAGCGCCACGCCGTGGCGGCGCAGACCGATGCGCGACTCGTGCTGCTGCTGGCGCCGTGGCCGGGCGACGGCCACTATCCGTCCGGCGCCGAGATCGACGCCGCGCGGATGCCGGTGAACGCCACCGCGCCGCCCATGGGCTAGGTCGCCGTGCGCACGACGTCGCCGTCGACCAGCGGCACCGTGCCGCGGCCGGCCGGCGATCCGTTGAGCTCGGCCACCGGCAGGGCGGCCGCACGCCGCGGCGTGCGCTCGCCGCCGGGCCGGACGACGGTCACCCGGGGCAGGGGCTCGCCGAGCGCGGCGCGGTAGCCCTCGGGCGTGTTCAGGTTGCGCAGCGACTCGGGATGCTCGAGCGCCGCCGCGTCGACGAAGGCGACGTCGAGCTCCTCGAGCAACGAGCGCACGCGAAGCCGGTCGGCGGCGAGCGCGGCGTCGACGGCCTCCAGGGCGGCGAGCGACCAGCAGGCGGCCAGCGGGTGCTCCCGGTCGTCCGCGACCGGCACTGCGACCTCGTGGTCGCCGAGGGCGGCCGCAACGCCCCGCAGGAACGCGGGGTGCAGGAAGGGCGCGTCGGTCGAGGTGACGATCGCCGCATCGGCGCGTCCGGCCAGCGCCCGCATGCCGGCCGCGATCCCCTCCAGCGGGCCGCGTCCGGGCTCACGGTCCTCGACCCGCTCGGCGCCGGCCGGCACCGGTTGCCCGGCGCCGGCGACGACCACCACGGGCGCGAACTCGCGCCCGGCGATGCCAGCGATCCGGGTGAGCAGCGGCATGCCGTGCCAGTCGAGCGACGCCTTCGACGTGCCCATCCTGGCCGACCTGCCGCCGGCCAGCACGATCGCGGCCGGCGCCCGGCTCATCCGCCGGCCAGCTCCCGGCCGCGCCGCCGCAGCTGGCGGACGTCTCCTGTGCGGCGCGTATAGCCCTGCTCGTCGAGCGCCTCGAGGATCGCCTGGGCGTACTTGCGTGAGATGCCGAGACGGTCGCGCAGCCGGCCCAGCGTCAGGCCGTCGGGCTCGCCCGCCAGGCCGACTGCCGTTCTCGCGGCCTCGTCGAACGCCTCGGCCGCGAACGCCAGGTCGTCGCCGGCGCGGACGATCGCGCCCGAGGCGGCCAGGTGGGCGGCCGGCTCACGTTCGGACGGCTCCAGCGCCGAGGGCGTCACGCCCTCCGCCCTCAGCCGTGCCAGCAGCTCCTCCGCGCCTGCCGCGGAGGGGGCGGCGCGCGCGGCCGGTTCCGCCGGCGGAGGGGCGGGAGCCGGCGCCAGCCCGCTCCGCGTGGGACGGGGGTCGATGACGACGCCGCCGGCGACGGTGGTGCGCGGCGCGGTCAGCCGGACGATCACCCTGTCGCCGCGCAATGCCGCGACCCGTGACACGAGTCGGAGCTGGACATCGCCGGAGGTGCCCGGAGGCAGCTCGCCGGCGCCGCGCACGGCGACCGTCGCCGGGGTCTCGGTGGTGCCGTGGTGGACGCTCACGCGCTCGCCGTGGCGCAGCGCGTGGGGCGCGGTCGGCAGCACGTCCAGCCGGCACTCCAACCGGTACGTAGCCTGCAGGGCGCCCGGCGTCGCCAGCGTGGCACCCCGCGGCGCCTCCGACCGTTCGGCGCCGACCAGGGCGAGCGCGACGCGCTGGCCCGCGCCCGCCGTGTCCACCGGCCGGTCGTGCACCTGCACGCTGCGCACCCGCACCTCCTGCCCGCCCGGCTCGACCGCCAGCCGCATCTGCGGCTCCACCGTGCCCGACCACAGGGTTCCCGTGACCACCGTCCCGATCCCGCGCAGCGTGAACGCCCGGTCGACCGGCAGCCGCACCGGCCCGTCCGCGGCGCGCGAGGACACGCGCGCAGCGGCGCGGTCGAGCTCCTCGCGCAGCGCCTCCAGCCCGGCGCCGGTGCGTGACGACACCTCGACCACCGGCAGCTCGCCGGCGAGCTCGGCCACTTCGAGCCGGACGATCTCGGCGGTCTCGTCGTCAACCAGGTCGCGCTTGGTCAGCGCCACGACGCCGCGTTCGAGCCCCAGTAGCCGGATGATCGCCAGATGCTCGCGGGTCTGAGGCATGACGCCGTCGTCCAGCGCGACCACCAGCAGGAACAGGTCGAGGCCGGTGGCGCCCGCGACCATCGTCCGCACGAACCGTTCGTGGCCCGGCACGTCAACCACCGACAGCCGCCGTCCGGAGGGCAGCTCCAGCGGTGCGTAGCCGAGCTCGATCGAGATGCCCCGCGACTTCTCCTGCGGCAGCCGGTCGGTGTCGACACCGGTCAGCGCCGCGACGAGCGCCGTCTTCCCGTGATCGATGTGCCCGGCGGTGCCGAGCGTCAGAGGGTGATCAGATCGCATTCGGCGGCGGTCAGCGTCCGGCAGTCGAGCAGGACGCGGCCTTCCCGGACGCGGGCAACGACCGGGGGGTCGAGCTCGCGCAGGCGCGTCGCCAGAGCGTCGCCGCCGTCCAGCGCACAGGCGAACGAGGGAAGCTCGAGCAGCGGCAGCGCGCCGCCGCCGACGCGGGCCACCGTCTCGACCACGGCTCCGCCCAGCCGGTCTGCGAGCGCCTCCGCGCGCGCCCGCACCTCGTCGGCCGGCTCCGCGACCATCCGCAGCACGGGCACCGAGCGCACGGCCGCCGGCGGGTCGCGGTACAGCTCGAGGGTCGCCTCCAGCGCGGCCAGCGACAGCTTGTCCAGCCGCAGCGCCCTGGCCAGCGGATGGCGGCGCACGCGCTCGACCGCGTCGGCGCGGCCGACGACGATGCCGGCCTGCGGCCCGCCCAGCAGCTTGTCGCCGGAAAAGCACACCAGCGACGCACCGGCCTCGACGCTGGAGCGGGCGGTGGGCTCGTCGGCGAGGTCAGGTAGGTCGACCAGCGCACCCGATCCGAGGTCGTCGATCACCGGTACCCCGTGGCGGGCGCCAATGGCCACCAGTTCGGCCAGGGAGGGGCGGCCGGTGAACCCGACGACGCGGAAGTTCGACTGGTGGACGCGGAGGATCGCGCCGGTCTCCGCACCGGCGGCTCGCTCGTAGTCGGCCGCGTGCGTCCGGTTCGTCGTGCCCACCTCGACCAGCGTCGCGCCCGACTGGGCCAAGATGTCCGGGATCCGGAAGCCGTCCCCGATCTCGATCAGCTCGCCGCGGCCGATCAGCACCTCACGGCCGCCGGCGGTCGCCGCCAGGCACAGCAGCAGCGCGGCGGCGTTGTTGTTGACGGCCAGCCCGTCCTCCGCGCCGGTCAGCGAGGCCAGCAACGGGCCGAGGTGGGTGTGCCGGGAGCCGCGGCGGCCGCTCTCGAGGTCGAGCTCGAGGTTCGAGTAGCCCTCGGCGACCCGTGCCACCCGCTCGATCGCCGCGCGCGGCAGCGGCGCGCGACCCATGTTGGTGTGGACGATCACGCCGGTCGCGTTGAGCACCGGCCGCAGGCTGGGAAGCCGCTCCAGCAGCCGGGCTGCGGCCGCGACCAGGTCTTCGGCGGGCTCGGCCCGGCCGCGGGCGCGGGCGTCGTCGAGCGCCGCCCGGAGCGCCCCGAGGACGGGTGCTCGACCGTGTCGTTCGACCAGGGCCGCCGCGTCGTCGCGATGCAGGAGCGCGTCCACCGAAGGCAGCTCTCTCAACGGATGCTCCGCCACGCGTGCAATTCTACGCCCTCGTGGCACGCTCCCGACGCTCGCCCCTGTACTCGTTCGACACCGGCAAGCACCGGCGGCCGCCGATCCTGCCCCGCCTGTCGCCATGGCTGGTGGTGGTCGCCGTCCTGCTGCTGGCCGCACTCGGTACGGCGCTGTACGCCCTGTGGGTGGTGCGGCCGCTGACCGATCGCGCCGCCGGCGTGATCCCGCCCGGGCTGGTGCCGAGCCTGCCCGAGACGCCGAAGGGCGGCGGCGGCCAGGCGCCGGCCAAGCTGCCGGCGTTCGGAGCGGGTGCGGCGTCGACCAGGCCGATCCCCGGCGTCGGTGCGGCCGCGGGCCTTGTGGTCGAGGCCGAGTCGGGCCACGTGCTGTGGATGGCCTCCCCGCACAAGCAGCGGGCCATCGCCAGCCTGACCAAGATGATGACCGCGCTGGTCGCCGCCCGCGCCCACCGGACGACCGGGACGTTCGTGATCACGCCGGCCATGACCGACGTGCCCGGCGAGACGATCGGATTGTCCGCCGGCGACCGCGTCTCGGCGCGAGACCTGCTGGCGGCCACCCTGCTGCCCTCGGCGAATGACGCAGCGAACGCCCTGGCCGTCCATACCTCGGGCAGCGTCACCGCGTTCGTCAAGCGGATGAACGCGACCGCGAAGACCCTCAAGCTGCACGACACCCGGTTCTCGAACCCGTCAGGGATCTTCGACACTGGCAACCACTCGTCGGCCTGGGATATCGCCGTGCTCGCCCGCCAGCTGCTGGCGACGCCGAGCCTGTCGGCGCTGGTCGGCCGCAAGGTGTACGTGCCGCGCAGCGGCCCCGACTACGTCAACACCAACCATCTGCTGTGGACGTACTCCGGCGCCCGCGGCGTCAAGACCGGCTTCACCGACGCCTCGGGGCGGTGCCTGGTCGCCGCGGCCACGCGTGGCGGCCGGACGATGATCGCCGTGGTGCTGGACGCCGGCGGCGACGAGTTCACCGAGGCATCGCGGATGCTCGACTGGGGCTTCAAGCACGCGTGAAAAAACGGGGTCAGACCCCGTTTTTACAGCGTGCGATGGATGTACGAGGCGTCCATGCCGGCCACCAGGACGACGATCAGGCCCAGGTAGACGACGCTGACGGCGATCCGCTGGGCTCGGGTGACGTCGTGGTAGGCCTTGAAGTCGGCGTCGTTCCGGCGCTTCCAGCGGTGGTACAGCTCGTATCCGCCCAGTCCGGCGATCAGCAGCAAGATCGTGCTGCCGTGCATGAAGAAGAGCAGGACGACCGCGAACAGGCCGACGAACCAGAACGCCGGGTGCACCGCCGCCGCGGCCCGGCCCCCGTCCAGCGGCAGCACCGGGATCAGGTTGAACAGGTTCAGCAGGAACCCGGTGTAGGCCAGCGCACGCAGCAGGTCGCTGTCCAGCGCAACGGCCACGCCGAGGCAGGCCGCGGCGCCGACGGTGCCGAGCACCGGGCCGGCGAGGCCGACCTTCGCCTCCACCCATGCGTTCCTGGGCAGGCCCTTCATGCCGACGACGGCTCCCAGGAACGGGATGAAGAGCGGCGCTGACGCCGGCACGCCCTCGCGGCGCAGCTGGATCACGTGTCCCATCTCGTGGATCAGGAGCAGCACGGTGAAGCCGAGCGCGAAGCGCCAGCTCCAGATCGTCGTGTACGCGGCGACGGACACGAAGAACGTCAGGCCGGCCCAGAAGAACTTCACGTTCTTGAGGATCAGGAGGAGCGGGGCGAACAGCTTCCAGACCAGCAGCGCGGCGCCGACCAGCAGGCCGCCCATCCGCTTCAGGGGGTGCGCGCGCTGCTTGACCGGCGACTGCATCGGCGGCCGCTCGGGCGGGGGTGCGAGCGGAGGGTGCTCGAGGCTCATACGGTGCCCTCCATCCCGATCCACTCCTCGCCGCCCTCGAAGATCTCCTTCTTCCACACGGGGACGGTCAGCTTGAGCGTGTCGATCGCCTCCTGGCACGCTGCCAGAGCCGGGCCGCGGTGCGGCGCCGAGACGGCGATCATCACGCTGGCCTCGCCGATCGGCACGGGCCCGGTGCGGTGCACCATCGCGACATGCGCGATGTCGTGGCGCTCGTGCAGGGCGTCGGCGATCCGCCGCATCTCCTGCTCGGCCATCTCCGGATACGCGTCGTATTCGAGGTGCACGACGGCGCGGCCGCGATTGGCGTCACGGGTCGTCCCCACGAACGTGGCGATCGCCCCGCATCCGGGATCGGAGACCTCCGCCACCAGCGCCGCCAGGTCGAGCGGCCCGCCGACCACGCGGAAGCTGCCGCCGGACACCGGCGGGATGACGGCCACCTCGTCCCCATCCGCGAGCGAGACGTTGCGCTCGGCGTACTCGCGGTTGCGCGCGTAGGCGAGCCCGGGCGGCTCGTCGCCCAGCTCGAGCACCGGCCAGACATCGCCGACGCGGGCGCCGTCGGGCAGGTCGACGCTGCGCTCGCGCGTCCCGGCCCGCTCGCGCAGGGCGGCGAACAGCTTGACGGTGATCTGCATGCCCACAGAGTATCGGCCGCAGATTGCGCGCTGTTTGCCGGGAGGGACATCACCGGGCTGTCGGTAGGATGGGCCGGCGATGGCGCCACCCGACAGCGAGCGGACCACGGAGTCCGGCATCCCGGTGCGCCGGTACTACACCGCGGCGCAAGCGCCGCCGCCGGCGGCCGACCCGGGCGAGTTCCCATACACCCGTGGGGTGCGCGCCGACGGGTACCGCTCGCGCGCCTGGACGATGCGCCAGTACGCCGGATTCGGCTCCGCGGTCGAGACCAACAAGCGATTCCACCTGCTGCTCGAGCGCGGCCAGACCGGCCTGTCGGTGGCCTTCGACCTGCCGACCCAGCTGGGCCTCGACTCCGACCACGAGCTGGCGCGCGGCGAGGTCGGCCGCACCGGCGTCGCCATCGACTCGCTGGAGGACATGGAGCGCCTGCTGGACGGGATCCCGCTGGGCGACGTGTCCACGTCGATGACGATCAACGCTCCGGCGTCGCTGCTGATGCTGCTGTACGAGCTGGTCGCGGCCGGCCAGGGCGTCTCGCCCGACCGGCTGTCGGGCACCGTCCAGAACGACATCCTCAAGGAGTACATCGCCCGCGGCAACTACATCTTCCCGGCCCGGCCGAGCATGCGCCTGACCGTGGACACCTTCCGCTACTGCACCGAGCGGATGCCGCGCTGGAACACGATCTCGATCTCCGGCTACCACATCCGCGAGGCCGGCTCGACGGCTGCGCAGGAGCTCGCCTTCACGCTGGCCAACGGCATCGCCTACGTCCAGGCGGCCGTCGACGCGGGCCTCCAGGTCGACTCGTTCGCGCGCCGGCTCTCGTTCTTCTTCAACGCCCACAACGACGTCTTCCAGGAGATCGCGAAGTTCCGGGCGGCCCGCACGCTGTGGGCGCGCATCATGCGCGACCGGTTCGGCTCGACCGATGCGCGCAGCCAGATGCTGCGGTTCCACGCGCAGACCGGCGGCTCGACGCTGACCGCGCAGCAGCCCGAGAACAACATCGTCCGGGTGGCCCTGCAGGCCTTCTCGGCGGTGTGCGGCGGCGGCCAGAGCCTGCACACCAATGGGTTCGACGAGGCGCTCGCCCTGCCGACCGAACGGAGCGCGACCATCGCGCTGCGCACGCAGCAGATCCTGGCCACGGAGGCCGGGTGCACCGCCACCGCCGACCCGTTCGGCGGCTCGTACTACATCGAGGCGCTGACCGCCGAGCTGGAGCAGCAGGCCACCACCCTGATCGCGCAGATCGACGAGCTGGGCGGCGCCGTCGCCGCGGTCGAGCGGGGATGGGTGCAGGATCAGATCGAGTCGGCAGCGTTCGCCTTCCACGAGCGGGTGCAGGCGGGGGACGAGGTGCTGGTCGGCGTCAACCGGTGGACGGCGGACGAGGAGGACCCGATCGAGCTGCACGCGCTCGACCCGGCGTCCGAGCGCCGCCAGTGCGACGCGATCGCCGGCCTGCGGGCCCGCCGCGACGCCGCCGCGGTCGAGGCGGCGCTGGCCCGGGTGGCCGAGACGGCGGACGGCGACGGCAACCTGTTGCCGCCGATGCGCGACGCTCTCGCGGCATACGCGACGGTCGGCGAGGTGTGCGACGTATTGCGAACGCGTTGGGGCACGTACGACGCGCTCCGCGCGCGCCCGTAATCTGGAGGCATGCGCCGACGCTTCATCGTGGCGGGGGTGGTGCTGATCGCGGGCATCGCCGCGGTCTGGTGGTTCGTGCGGAATGACCAGGCGCCGCCGCCGGGCCACGCCGTGGCGCAGCCGGCGGTCAACGTCCTGGACTTCGGCGCCCAGCCCGACGGCGGCGGCGACAGCTCCCCGGCGTTCACCCAGGCGCTGAGCGCCGCGTCGAACCGGACGGCGGGTGCGCCCGGCCCGTCGGGCGAGCCGCAGGGGATCGTCGAGGTGCCGGCCGGCACCTACCGGCTGGAGAACGTCGTCTTTCCGTCCAACGTGCGCATGGAGATCGATGCCGCGGCGGTGATCGAGGTCGTCAAGGGCGGCGACGGGACGGCGTTCCTGTGGCAGGACGGGGTGACGAACGTCTCGCTGGTCGGCGTCGGCTCGAGCACGGCGGGCAAGCCCGACGCGGCGAGCGGCTGGAACGTCGACGGGTCCTTCACGTTCGACCTCGACCCCGCCCGGACCGGGACCGGCGCCGACGCTCGCGGCCTGTCCGTCCTCTGGGCGAAGGACTTCCTGGTGCAGAACGTCGTCATCCGCCAGGGGTCGTCCTGCGCGAGCTGCGGCACCGAGTACCCGAACTCGAACAGCGCGGGCATCACGCTGCGCTCACAGCCCGGGTCGAGCGAGGCCCGGCCCCTGATCCCGCGGCGGGGGACGCTCGAGAACGTCTACACGGTGGACGCGCCGCCCGGCTACGGGCCGGTGCAGTTCGGCAGCGGGGTCGGCATCCGGGTCGACGGCATGTACTCGCAGGGAGGGACCGCGCTGCGGCTGGAGACGGATGCGCAAAAGGGCCGCTACAGCATCCTCGACCGGCTGACCGCGCGCCGCATCGAGTGCAGCGGCGGGAACGCGGCGGTGTCGCTGTCGCCCCACGACCAGATCAACGGCGCGGTGCGGATCCACGGCGTCACGGCCGTCGGCTGCGCCTACGGCGTCAAGGTGCGCGACGGCTGCCGCGGCGGGTGCGGCGGTTCGTTCGACGGGTCGAGCAGGCTGGCCGACATCCACGTGACGGGCGGCGACAACGCCCAGCTGATGACGCACGACGGCTGGCGGGTGGGCGACTCGGTGCTGGGGGTGCTCGACGACGCCCGCCGCTACAGCGTGCAGGTGAGCGGCGTCAGCTGCACCGACGTGACGTGCCGGCTGCCTACGAGTCCCGGCGGCTGAGCGCGTCGGCCGCGTCCGTGACGCTCTTGGTGATGGCGCGCAGCGTCGGCCGGACGTCGTGGCGGTCGATGCCGTCGATGCGCGGTGGCGGCAGGTAGTCCCGGACGAGGGCGCCGAGCATCCGGTGGAACGGCGTGCGCGGCTGCGGTGCGCCGACAAGCCGGTTGCCGAGCAGCCGCATCTCCCCGGCCAGCCAGGACAGGCGAACGCCCAGCCGGTAGCCGGTGGACGGCTGCGGCTCCCGGCCGGCAGCCCACTCGACCTGCATCGCCGCGAAGTCGACGCCGGCCCGCAGTGCCAGCTCGACCGACGCCGAGAAGCGCGGGTTGATCTCCATGATCAGCGGCCGGCCGTCCGCAGTCCGCCGGAACTCCACCTCGCCGTAGCCCGCGTAGCCGATCTCCTCGGTCAGCGCATCCGCGTGGCGCAGAGCGTCCTCGGGCAGCGGGATCGACTCGCGCATCACCGAGCTGCCGCCCAGGGGCGGCCATGTGCGCGACGCGGCCATCCCGAACGCCGCGGTCAGCCGGTTGTCGTGACGGAATACGGTGATCGCCTCGCGGCGGCCTGTCGCGTACTCCTGGACGAGGCCGGTGCGGCCGTCGCCGAGCAGCTCGGCAGCGTGGCGACGTGCGTCCTTGTCGTCCATCAGCAGCGCGGACACCACACGGACGCCGGTTGCCTCGTCGAGCAATCGCCACGACGTGAGCGGCTTCAGCACGCACGGGTAGCCGAACTCGGCCGCGGCCGCCAGCACGTCGCCGGTGTCGCGGGCCTCGACGGTGCGCGGCGTCGGGACGCCGCACCGCTCGGCGGCCTCCAGCGTCAGCTGCTTGTCCAGCGAGATCTCGAGTGCCCGGGAGGGCGGGACGCCGAGTCCGGTCAGCTTCTCCAGGTCGGCGCGGCGGCGCTGCAGCGCGGTGGCCGTCTGGTCGCTTGATGCGAGGGTCGCGTCGCACGGGTGCTCCGACAGCCAGTCGACGATCTCCTGGGCGTAGCGGTCGATGTCCACCGCGGGCGGCGTGAACAGGGTGCGCAGGTGCGCGTACCGGGTGAACAGCCCGGGATCGCGCGCGCTGTAGCCGCCCATGGCAAGTCGATAGCCGGACCGGCCGAGCGCACGCGCAACGGCCAGACTGCCGCGCTCGCGGCTGTCCAAAATCAGCGCGTCGATCCGCTCGCTCAACGCGGGCTCCCTACCGGACGCTCTCCCGGGCGCGCTCCACGGCCCGCCTGACCGGGGCGAGGCCCTCGAAGTAGAACCGGTGGATGCGCTCCGACCGCTTCAGCCTGCGGCGGGTGCGGATGGAGGCCATACGGCTGGCGACATAGGCATATCCCTGCGGTGTCCGGGCCAGGCCGAGCCCCTGGTGCAGAGGCTCGAACCGGTCTGCGAGCTCGACCTTGTACCGCTCGTCGCCGCCCAGGAACTCCACCACCTTGAGTCCTTCCGACTCCGCCGCCTCGATCGCGTCGAGCGTCGACACGACGCCCGGAGAGAATCGCCCGACGGACGGGTCGAACGCCAGCCGGTGCACGTACATCCGCCCGCAGAACGCGAAGTACAGGTGGAACGCGACCGCCTGGCCGCCGACCTTGAGCGTCAGGATCCGGGGGATGTCATCGCCTGCCATCCGGCTCAGCGCCGAGCGGTAGAAGCGGCGGCCGACGGTGCTCGCGAAGCCGGAGCCGTCAGGCCGGCCCTCCCAGCGCAGCTCATGCAGGCGGAATGCGTCCTCGAGCGCCGCGACCAGCTCCTCCGGCGTGCGCGCCACCTCGACCGACAGCTCGCCGATCTCGCCCAGCTGGCGCCGGCGTCGTCTATGCAGATTGCGCTTCTTCGACGTCGTCTTCCCGCGGTACACCGTGTCCCACCCGGCCGAGATGTCCAGCACGGGCGCCTCGACCCGCTCGATCACGTGCAGGCCGGTGTGGCCCAGCTGCCGGCGCAGCTGGCTGTCGACTGGGAGTCCGAACACGTCGGCGGCGTCGTGCGGTGAGGCGACGGCGTGCCGCGCGATCGCGCCGGCCGCGGCCGCGTCGCCGGGATCCGCGAGCAGGATGTCGGCCAGCGCGGAGTCGTGGCCACCGACGAACTCGACCAGCCGCAGCCCATACGAGCGCTTGACGTGGAACGGAAGTCCGCCGACCAACTCGCCGCCACGCCAGGCAACGTGCACGGTCAGATCACCGTGCCCGTGGAACCGCCACCACTCGGCCAGCCAGGCGTGCAGCATGAACGGGCTGGGGCGGGGCATCGCCCTGACCATGGCGTCCCAGTCGCCGCCGATCGCCTCGAGATCCTCGATCCGCCGAAGCGTGCCGACGGTCAGTCCGGATCCCTTTCCGGCCGTGGTCTGCGCGCTCACGGTCGGTTCGCCAGTCACATCGTCCAGTATACGGGTGGACCGCGAAAGCGAGACCCGGCGACGGGGTCTCGCTTGACAGGTTGCAGACGCGCCAATACCCTCGCATCAGGGTCCGTGGCAGGCAGCGACGTAGGAGGCTTCAGGGTGAAGGTGGCACGTGTTGCAAGGCCGGTGCGCCGGTTCGGTGCGCTTGGCGTGGTCGTCGTGCTGGGCGCCGCGGTTCTCGTGGGCTCGGCGGTGGCAACGCCGACATCCGACAAGCCCGACCTGGTGCCGCTCCTCCCGACCGATCCCGGGACGCCGCAGGCGGTCGCCCCAATCTACACCGACACCTTCGCCCGGCCAGGCCGCGTGCTGTACCGCTTCAG
>DATLLN010000104.1:0-3180 GCA_035537835.1 Gaiellales bacterium | reverse complement strand
CACTGCAGCGCCTCCCAGTGCGAGTCGAGGCCCAGCGAGTTGGCGCCGAGCCCGTAGATGAACACCGTGAGCGGGCGGGTCGCGGTGATCTTCGGATCCTTCTGCCGCAGCGATCCGGCCGCCGAGTTGCGCGGGTTCATGTACAGGGGCAGGCCCAGCTCCGCGCGCTCCTCGTTGAGCCGGGCGAACGCGGCCGTCGGGAGGTACACCTCGCCGCGCACCTCCACCAGCGCGGGCGGCGCGGGATCGTCCATCGACAGCGGCAGCGTGCGGACGGTGCGGAGGTTGGCCGTCACGTCCTCGCCCACCTCGCCGTTGCCGCGCGTCGCCCCGCGCACGAGCTGGCCGTCCTCGTACAGCAGCGAGATCGCCAGCCCGTCGATCTTCGGCTCGGTGACCAGTTGGAACGGCTCGTCGCCGATCCCCCGCTTCACGCGTTCTGCCCACTCGCCGAACTCCTGCTCGTTGCGGGCGTTTGCCAGCGAGAGCATGGGCTGCAGGTGCTGCACCGGCGTGAACCCGCCCGAGGGTGCTGCGCCCACGCGGTGGGTGGGCGAATCCGGTGTGACCAGCGACGGATCGTCAGCCTCGAGCTGCTGCAGCTCGCGCATCAGCTCGTCGTACTCGGCATCCGACATGCTCGGGTCGTCGAGCACGTGGTAGCGGTGGTTGGCGTCGTTCAGCCGCTCCCGCAGCTCGGCCGCCCGCTCGGCGCCGCTCACGTTGCGACCACCTCCAGCGGCGTCTCGAACGTGTGGTTCGGCCACAGCTCTAGCAGGTCGTCCTTCGCGTGGAGCCCCCACAGCGCCGCGCCGGAGGCGACGCCCGCAGCGCGCGCGGCGAGGATGTCGTAGGGCGAGTCGCCGACGTAGATCGCGGCGTCCGGGCCGACGTTCAGCCGCTCCAGTGCGAACAGGATCGGATCCGGATCCGGCTTGTGCAGCTCCGTGTCGTCCACGGTCACGATCACCTCGAACGCCGGCCCGTAGCTGATCTGGTCGAGCACGAGGTCGACCACGGAGCGCAGCTTCGACGTGACGATGCCCAGCCGCCGGCCGTCGTCGCGCAGGCGCATCAGCATCTCGGTGACGCCCTCGAACGGCCCCACCTCATCCGCGTGGAGCGCCAGGCTATGTTCGACGTAGACCCGGAAGAACTCCTCTGCCCGCTCGCCGGCGACGTCGGCCGCAGCCTCCCGCAGCGTCCGCGAGAGGTTGGCCTCGACCGCGTCGGCGGGCAGCTCCTCGCCGAGCACCTCGAGGGCCGCGTGCCGGTAGCAGTCCAGGATCACGCCGTGGGTGTCCACCAGCGTGCCGTCGAAATCGAACAGCCAGACCGGGTAGGCGGGCATCGCTCGACATTGTGCCAGGGGGTCAGGATCCTTGGCACAGCAACTAGCCGACCGTGACGTCGAGCTTCATCCCCGCCGCCTCGTGCCCGGGCACGGAGCAGTACAGCGTGTAGCTGCCGGGGTGCAGGTCGACGGTGACGTCGCGCTGCTGCCCCTTGGGGAAGTTCTGCGTCGTGTTCAGCATCGTGCCGCCCTGTCCCACCGTCAGGTTGTGGGTCGACGGCCCGTCGTTGGTCACGTGGAAGGTCACCTGGCCGGTGGGCAGCGAGCCGCAGTCCGCGCAGTCGATCGCGAAGTCCTTGAGGGTGACGTCGACGACGCTGCCCGGCTGGCCGGTGGGCAGGCTCGACCCGCCGCCGGACGAGCCGCACCCGGCGGCCACGGCCAGCACGACCACGAGGGCGGCGAGCGTGCGCACGGACGGATCCTACGCCCGCAGCCGGTGGGCCGATAAGCTGCGCCGCATGACAGACCAGGACTTCGTGATCGATCCCGGCGTTGACATCGGGCACGTCCATCTCAAGGTGGCCGACATCGACCGCTCGCTCGCCTTCTACTGCGGCGTGCTCGGCTTCGAGCTGATCGCGCGGATGGGCGACCAGGCGGCGTTCATCTCGGCCGGCGGGTACCACCACCACATCGGCCTCAACACGTGGGAGTCGCGCGGCGGCACGCCGCCCCCGCCCGGCCACACCGGCCTCTTCCACGCGGCGATCCGCTACCCGACCCGGCACGCGCTGGCGACCGCGCTCGTCCGGCTGCGCGATGCCGGCGTCCCGCTGAGCGGGGCCAGCGACCACGGCGTCAGCGAGGCGCTGTACCTGAACGATCCGGACGGCAACGGCCTCGAGCTGTACTGCGATCGCCCGCGCGACCGGTGGCCGACGGCCGGCGAGGACGGGTCGATCGCGATCTACACCGCGCCGCTCGACCTGCAGAGCCTGCTGGCCGAGGCGTGAACGACCGGCTGCTCGTGATCCGGCACGGCGAGACCGTGTGGAACGCCGAGCACCGGTTCACCACGCGGTCGGACGTGCCGCTCAGCGATACCGGCATCCGGCAGGCCCAGGAGGCGGCGGCCAACCTGGCGGCGACCGCCATCGACCGCATCTACTCCTCGCCGCTGCAGCGCGCGCTGCGGACGGCGGAGACGATCGCCGCGTCGCAGGCGGCGGCGTGCCGCATCGAGGTCGACCCGCGGCTGACCGAGATCGACGCCGGGGCGTTCGACGGTAAGACAACGGAGGAGCTGCGAGCCGGCCCGCTGGCCGAGCAGTTCGCCCGCTGGCACACAGACGGCGACCCCACCTTCCCCGACGGGACGGAGACGTTCGACCACGCGCTCGAGCGGGTGACCGCGTTCTTCGCCGACCACGACGACGAGCCGGGTACGACGCTGATCGCCACCCACGGCTCGCTCGCCCGGCTGATCGTCTCCAGCCACCTGCTGGCCGCACCGCCGCCGCAGCACAGGCGGCTCTGGCTGGACAACTGCCACCTGGCCGTCGTCGAGAGGCGCGACGGCATCCCCAAGCTGGTCGGCTTCAACGTGCTGACCGTCAGCTGAGCGCCCAGGTCTCCATCGCCCCGATCGCGTCGGAGCTGGTCAGGTCGAGGTGGATCGGCGTCACCGACACGCGACCCTCGGCGATCGCCCGGAAGTCGGTGCCCGGCTCGTCGTGGTACGACGGGTCGTCGCCGTAGATGCGGTAGCGGCGCCGCCCCTCCTCGTCGGCCTCCAGCTCAAGCCGGTCGAGGTAGATCCGCTTGCCCAGCCGGGAAACGGCCGCGCCGTCCGGCTCGGCGGGGACGTTGACGTTGAGGATCGT
>DATLLN010000103.1:0-3759 GCA_035537835.1 Gaiellales bacterium | reverse complement strand
GCTGCCGATGGCCATCGGCAGCGCCCTCGCCCTTCGCGCCCGGGGCCGGCACGAGCCGCGGGTCGTCGTGCTCACCGGCGACGCGGAGCTCAACGAGGGCTCGAACTGGGAGGCGGTGATGCTGGCGCCGCACCTCGGCCTCGGCAACCTGACCCTGCTCGTGATCGACAACCACTCGAGCACGATCCCGCTGTCCCCGATCGACGCCAGGCTGCGCGCGTTCGGCTGGGACGCTGTCCAGGTCGACGGCCGTGACCACGCAGCGCTGCGCCGCGCACTGGAGCGCCGCTGCGAGGTCCCAACGGCGGTCGTCGCCGAGATCGGGACCGGCTGATGGAGCGCACCATGCGCCAGCAGGCGGCCGCGACGGTGACCGACGCGTTCATCGAGGACGATTGGATCGCGATCGTGCTCGCCGAGATCAGCACGGACTACTTCAATCGTGCGTTCGCCCACGACCCGCTGCGCGCCGTCAACGTCGGCATCATGGAGCAGACGATGGTCGGCGTGGCCGCGGGATTCGCACTCGAGGGGTTCCATCCGGTCGCCCACACGATCACGCCGTTCCTGGCGGAGCGCGCGCTGGAGCAGGTCAAGCTCGACTTCGGCAACCAGGAGCTGGGCGGCACGCTGTTCTCGACCGGCGCCTCCTACGACTACGGCACAGACGGGGCGACGCACTACTCGCCGGGCGACGTCCAGGCGTTGGCGACGATCCCCGGCATCCGGATCGCCGTCCCCGGCCACCCGGCAGAGGTCGACACGCTGCTCCGGCACGCGCTGGCGGGTGACGACCTGACGTATCTGCGCACGCAGGCGATCGCCAACGCCCGGCTCCGCGACGTCGAGCCCGGCCGGATCGACGTCGTCCGGCGCGGGGATGCGGGCACGGTGCTCGCGGTCGGGCCGATGCTCGACCGCGTGATCGAGGCGACCGGCGATCTCGACCTGACGGTGCTCTACGCGACGACCGTCTGGCCGCTGGACGGCGGCACGCTGGCCCGCGAGGCGGCGGACGGGCCGGACGTGATCGTCGTCGAGCCGTTCCACGCCGGCACGCTGGCCGGGCCCGTCACCGACGCGCTCGCCGACCGCCCGTCGCGGATCCGCTCGATCGGCGTCCCCCGCCGGGTGCCCCGGGAGTACGGCACTCCGGAGCAGCACGACCGCGAGTTCGGCCTGGACGCCGAGGGCATCGGCCGCCAGATCAGGGCGGCCCTGGCATCTGCCCCAACCGGGGGTTTTGATGCCGCGCCCGCGGGCCGATCCTGACGACATGGGGTCTCTTCTCGGCTATCGCGTCATCATCCCCGTCGTGCTCGGCTGCTCCGTGGTGGCAGGCGCCGTCCTGCTGCTCGCGGTGCGCTAGCGGCGGTCAGGCCAGCGCGCGCTCGACGAGGCGCTGGAAATGCTGGATCAGGTGCTCGCTGGAGAGCATCAGCCTGCCCTCGGGCAGCCCGCCCGAGTCCGCGGCGCGCTGGATCGATTCCACCAGCTCCTGATCCTCGAGTCCGACCTGGCTGCCGAACTCCTGGATCGACGCGATCTCGTCATCCGTCACGTCCTCGCCGTAGAAGTGGTCGATCACCGACGCCGTCTTCCCTGGGCCTGCGGGCACGAAGGCGAGCACTCCCAGATTCGGCCGGCCCGGGAAGACGTTGATCGTGAACGTCGGCCAGAGCCAGTGGAAGTGCGCCTCGGCGATCTCACCGTCCGGGTTGTACGGGAGCTCGCGGCGCTCGGCTCCGGCACGGGTCTGCGAGATCTGGCTCGAGAACCACTCGTCCGACGTCAGACGATACGCGTCCGGGTCGACGTCGATCACCTTCGAGAAGTCCGGGTGCGCCGTCGGGCAGTGGTAGCACTCGAGGTAGTTCTCGACCACGGCCTTCCAGTTCGCCGCCACCTCCCACTCCGAGCGATCGTGGTAGCGCAGGCGGTCGAAATCGATGCCTGCGTCCGCCAGGATCTCGGGCAGCCGCCCCAGGTAGGCCTCCAGCGGCGGTGCGTCCAGGTTGCGGTTGACGAACACGAACGGCCCCCACTCCGCGACGCCCACCGGCAACAGGCCGTAGTCGTCCATGTTGAACCCCGGCTCGCGCTCGCTGCGCGGCGCGTGGCGCAGGCAGCCGTTGAGGCCGTACGTCCAGGCGTGGTAGGGGCACTGCAGCGTCATCCGCTGGCCGTGGCCGCGCGCCACTTCGGTCGCGCGGTGGCGGCAGATGTTGACGAACGCGTTCAGATTCATGTCCTCGTCGCGGACGACCACCACCGGCACCAACCCCGCATGGCACGTCATGTACTGCCCAGGCTCCGCGACCCGGTCGGCAACGCCCGCGTACAGCCAGCTGTCCGCAAAGATCCGGCGCTGCTCCAGCTTGTAGATCGCGGGATCGGAGAACCAGTCGAAGGGGAGGGTGATCCCCTGGTCGAGCCGCGAGCCGAGATCGGTGGCCACGCCCCGACGCTACCCCACGACGTTCCTCGAACGCAACTCCTCCAGCACGCGGTCGACCGGCAGCGCTGGGCTGCGGTGTCCCACGCGCCCGGTCATCTCGCGGTTCACGACCAGCGCGTCGACCACCGCCTCCTCGGTCGCGCGGACGACCGCCTCGTGCAGCGCGTCCACCTCGGACCACGGCAGGAACCGCAGCGAGGCGGCCGCGCCCTGCGTCAGAAACACGCCGGGATTGGCAGTCGACAGGGCGAGGAACAGGTCGCCGGAGTAGTGGGAGCCGCTGGTGCCGGTGCGGGCCAGTCCGAGCGGCACGCGCCGGGCCAGCGCGGCGCACTGCTGCGACAGCAGCGGGGCGTCGGTGATCACGACGCCGATCACCGACCCGGCGCCGGGCACCGCCGGCTCCCACTCGCCCAGCGGATCGTCGTCGGCCAGCGTCGCGCCCAGGGGCACGCCGGCGATCCGCAGCTCGTGCCGCGAGCCGAAGTTGCACTGCAGGAACACGCCAACCGTGTACGGGCCGCCCGGCGCCTCGATCACGCGGCTGGCCGAGCCGTTGCCTCCCTTGTAGCCGTAGCAGTTCATCCCTGTGCCGCCGCCGGCGGAACCCAGCTCGACCGGCCCCGAACGCGCGTCGTCGAGCGCCGACCGGACGACCTGCTCGGTGACGTGCCCGCCGTTGATGTCGTTCAGGTACCCGTCGTAGGTCTCCGCGGCGACCGGCAGCAGCCAGAGCTCGCGCAGGTCGGGGAACCGCGCCACCGCCCAGTCGATGGTCGCCCGGTGGGCGACACCGACCGCATGGGTGTTCGTGATCGTCACCGGCATCGACACGGTGCCCGACTCGGCGATCCACGCGATCCCTGTCATCTCGCCGTTGCCGTTCAGGCTGTGAGTCGCAGCGGCGCACGGGTCGGCCGGATGCTCGCGGCCGCGAGGGTGGATCGCGGTGACGCCGGTGCGGACGTCCTCGCCCTCGACCAGCGTCGCGCACCCCACCTCCACGCCGGGCACGTCGGTGATCGCGTTCAGCGGCCCGGGCGTCCCCTCGAACGGGATGCCCAGCGCGCGTGCGCGCCGCGGATCAGCCATCGGACCGGTACACCGTCTCGCCGTCCACGATCGTCCGCAGCACCGGCAGCTCGACGAGGTCGTCGGGGTCGCACTGGACAGGATCCTCGGCGAACACCGTCAGGTCGGCGACGAAGCCGGGCGCGATCCGCCCCTGCCGCGCCTCCTCGCCGACGGTGTGGGCCGACACGGCGGTGTAGCCCTCCAGCGCGGTCAGACCGTCGATCGCC